>NZ_LWGG01001415.1:0-40733 GCF_001635365.1 Oleiphilus sp. HI0128
GAGCAAAAACGTTACAGGCGTGTCGGACCTAACACCGATAAAACTGCATTTAGAGATGATTAAAGAGGTCCTCCCTGCCAGTAAGCAACTCGGTATTATCTACAACCCAGGAGAAGCTAATTCTGTTTCACTTCTCAAGCTAATCAAGCAACATGCTGAAGAGCTGAACCTTCAAGTAATTGAAGCAGTCTCCCCCAAGTCCTCGGATGTGCAAACTGCAGCTCGCTCATTACTCGGCAAGGTTGATGCAATTTACCTCCCTACAGACAACACAGTCATCTCTGCTATAGAAGGTATCATCAAAATTTCTGAGCAAGCAGACATTCCTGTTTTTGCCGGCGACACCGATAGTGTCGCTCGTGGCGCCATCGCGGCCTTAGGGTTTAACTACTATGAAGTGGGCCGACAGACAGGCAAGATCGTTGTGCAGATTCTTCAAGGCCAATCACCTGCTGATATTCCGGTTCAAGGTGTCATGAATACAGAGTTGTTTGTTAATCCTGGCGCAGCAAAGCGTATGGGCATAACACTTTCGCCAGAGTTTATCTCTAAGGCTAAATCACTTGTTGAATAGTTTTGCCTTATTCGGCGCCTTAGAAACCGGCTTCATTTTTGCTCTGGTCGCATTTGGAGTCTTTCTTTCTTTTCGAGTCCTGGGTTTTCCTGACCTTACTGTTGACGGGTCTTTTCCCTTAGGGGCCGCTGTCGCCGCGGCACTGATTGTTGCTGGCGTAAACCCTCTTATCTCGACGCTCTGCGCTTGCTTAGCCGGCGCCCTTGCAGGCTCAGTGACAGCGATATTAAATGTGAAACTAAAAATTTTGCATTTACTTGCATCAATCCTGACTATGATCGCGCTTTATTCCATTAATCTGCGAATAATGGATGGCCCGAACATCGCGTTGCTCGGCGTTGATACCTTGTTAAGCCCGCTAGATAAGCTAAGTATTGCTACTTATGAGATTCCTTATTACGTCGCCTACCCAATTTGCTTCGGTATCATTAGTCTTATTACTTTCACCCTGCTTTTTATGTTCCTGCGTAGTGAAATTGGTTTAGCAATGCGCGCCACAGGCTCTAACCCCAGAATGGCTCAGGCCAATGGCGTCAATACTTCGTTAATGGTTATTCTTGGGATGTCACTATCTAATGCCCTTGTCGCCCTGGCAGGCGCTTTATTTGCTCAAAGTCAGGGTAGCGCTGATGTAACTATGGGGGTCGGCATCATTATTATCGGCCTTGCTTCTGTGATAGGCGGCGAAGCCTTGATTAGCCCGAAGAACCTGTTTCGCTGGATCCTTGCCTGCCTGATTGGCTCACTACTCTATCGCCTGGTTATTGCCGTGGCACTTAACGGTGAATTATTAGGCCTTAAAGCTCAAGATCTCAATTTGATCACGGCTATTTTGGTAACGCTCGCAATTGTTGCCCCAAATATCAAAAGCGCCATTAAAGCACGCACGAGGTTCGGCCAATGATCTCAATGAGCAAGGTAGATGTTAGTTTTAATCTCGGCAGCCCCTTAGAAAACCATGTATTAAAGGGAATCGACCTGACTATTCCTAAGCATCAATTCATTACAGTTATTGGCAGCAACGGTGCAGGTAAATCAACCTTACTGAACGCCCTGTCTGGTGAAGTCGCTGTTCAAACAGGACAAATTCACTTAGATGATCAAGACATCACTAAGCTTCCTGTACATAAAAGAGCCCGATGGATAGCGCGAGTCTTCCAAGACCCCTTAACTGGCACCTGTGAAGACCTGACGATTGAGGAAAACCTTGCACTTGCGCACGCACGCACCTCACGAAGAGGGCTAAAACGAGCCGCTCGAAGAGAGTTCAAACAAAGCTTTATTAATAAGTTGAAGAGCCTGGAGCTTGGCCTGGAATATCGTTTAGAAGATAAAATTGGACTGTTGTCAGGCGGTCAACGACAAGCGGTCAGCCTCCTAATGGCAGCACTTCAACCTTCAAAATTACTACTGCTTGACGAGCATACTGCTGCCCTGGACCCGAAAACAGCCAAATTTATCCTTAACTTAAGCGAAGAGATTATTCGTAGCGAAAAACTAACTGCCTTAATGGTTACACACAGCATGAATCAGGCCTTAAGCGTTGGCGATAGAACCTTGATGCTTCATCAGGGCCAGGTTGTTCTGGATGTCAGTGGCAAGCAGCGCGAAGGTATGAACAGCCAAGACTTACTGGATCAATTCCATAAGAATCATGACGCCTTGGATGACGATAAATTAGTACTTTCCTAAACTGGCACTGACTCTTACAAAGACATTTAGTGCCGAAAGTGACTCACAACACCCGTCGCCTGATCGAGTGTTAAGCCATATTCAGACACTAAATACGCCACTTCTCGCTGCTCAGACTGACTCATACTCAAATGCAAAGAAGGCTCTTCCTCTTTATTCTTTCCAGCGACTACCTCTAATTGGCCGCGACGAATACGCAGTTTTCTTCGTCGCTCATGCTCCTGCTCTCGAACAAGCTGGACAAATGAGGATGCGAAAATACCAGCGGGCATCGCTGCGATCCCGACACCACAAACCATGACCAGCGCACCAAAAAGCTGTCCTCCGACAGTAATAGGCGTCACATCTCCATAGCCAACGGTTGTCAAGGTCACAACGGCCCACCATAAACAAGCGGGGATACTGCCAAAGGCTTCAGGCTGTTCAACTTTTTCAAAGATATAAATACCTGTCGCGGCAATAAACATCAAGATCATCATCACCAAACCTGCTGCCAGCAAGGTGTTCTTATTCTCACGAAAGACACGAGCAATCATCAACAGTGATGCAGAATAACGCGTTAACTTAAGCACCCTTACCATCGATATCAGCTTAAGAATACGCAGGTCACCAAACGCATCACCCGGCAGTAGCAACAAAAGGAATAAAGGTAAGAAAGAGAAAAGGTCGATTAGGCCCATGGGCGAACGAATATATAGCCAACGCTTTCGCCCGCTAGTCATATGAGTCGCATGAGGTGTTTCTGCCGCTACCCAATAACGCAACAGATACTCAAATGCAAAAACGACCACAAAGCAGATATTAGCAATGAGTACCCAGTCGCCCATTTGCTCCCTGAAGCCTGGCAGAGAACCAAGTACGACTTCAAGAATATTAAGAATAATAACTAATGAGAGAAAGACCGTCACTATCAAGGAAGGAAAGAAATCGGCCGAAGGCTCGTTGAGGCAGCGATACCAAAAAGCGCGGGCAGTAGTACTCATGTCGTTAACACTTCTTTTATTGTAATAGCGACAATATAGCTCGACTCAAGCCTTCATCCAAGCTCAAATCAAAGCATTTACATCAACTGTTCTGGCTAAACAGGTAAATGAGCAGCAAGAAAGTAACAAACCAGAAACCTGACAGAAGCTTCCAGAACATTAAAGTATTGGCACTCTTCTGCACCACCGGGTCCGCTTTCAGAAACTCAGGGTTTGGCTGCAGCAGGTCCTTCATAAAGTCATCGATCGTTCTATACCGTTCTTCAAGATCAAAAGACGTCCCTCTCTTCAAAGCACCGTCAAACCATTCTGGTATCACCGGGTTATTTGAACTGGCTTCAGTGTACCGTAACTGATCATAATCAAAGGCACTTCTGCACTGCTCTATTTTATCTCCATAAGGCAAGGTGCCTGTAAACATTTCATAGGTAATGGTTGCTAGCGAGTAGACGTCCCCCTGGATCCCGGGGTTATGTCCGCGTAGATAAAGCGGGTCTGAGTAGCCAGCTGTACCCAAAACGCCATCAGGAATAATCGGGCTCACGCACTCAGACAAACCGGCAACAAATACTGACCCGAAGTCCAACACCAAGGCCTTGCCCTCTTCAGTCACCATAATATTTCCGGGCTTCAAGTCTTGATGTACCGCCTCGTTTTGATGAAACGCTTTTAAGCCCTCTGCAACTTGTTTAACGATATTGATAGCAAGCTTTGGACTCGGTGGCTGGTTCTTTCTCAGCCATTTATCTAAGCCCTCTCCCTCGACATACTCCATGAGGTAATATAGAAAACTGCGCTTGCGGTCTTGTCGAATAATCTTGACCACATTAGGGTGCTGTATGCGAATACCTATCCATTCTTCCTGGATAAACCGGTCAATATAAGCGGTATCTTCCTCAAAGTTTGGTGAGGGCGTCTTCATCGCCAACAGCTCGCCTGACACTTCATCTTTTACTAGATACAACTGGCTTCGACTCGAAGCAAATAACTCTTTTTGGACGACAAAACCATCCAGTTTCATACCCTTTTCTAAAGCTGGCGGGAAAGGTAGGCGTGTCAGTTTCGCACTATAATCATCAAGGTTTTCGAAAGGCAGCTGTTCAACAATACCCACAACGGCACTGATATTGTCATCGGTTTCGCCTTCTCGTGCCAAATCTAGAAATTTGTCCGCGATAAACTCAGCCGGCTGGTCCATCGCCAGCGTTTCGATTATTCTCGCTTCCTCGATAAAGTCATGTACACCATCACTACACAGCAATAAGCGATCACCGGCTTCAAGAGGAATTCGCCCATAATCGAGGTGCAAGCGATTATCCATACCGATGGCGCGAGTAAGAAAAGTTTTACCGCCGCCTAAAGAAGCGACATGATCAGTAGTACATTGGGCGAATTCGCCTTCTCTCAGCAAAAATATTCGACTATCGCCAACATGAAAAAAGTGCGCGGTACGACCTTTGATGACGATGGAGCTGAATGTAGATAAGTAACCTTTAGTATCAGACGAGAACTCGTGACTCTTACGAAAAAGCTTGAGGTTAATCGTTGATAGAATCTGCTCTCCGCACTTACTGACTGACCAGGTGTCAGGCGTCTGGAAATATTCCTCAATAAAACGTTCAACAGCCGTATGGCTTGCTTCGCGCCCCGCTTCAGCTGATGAAACACCGTCGGCAACGACGAGTGCACAACCTTTATTGTTAAGCAGATAGCTATCTTCTGGAACCTTGACGCCAGCCGAGTCTTCATTGATCGGTTTTATACCGGCGTCTGTTGAAAATGCAGCATCAATCTTAAGAATCTGGGCCATCGAGAAATCCTGAGTTTAGTGCTATAGCGTTACCTTAACGCAAAAATGCCCGCCGATGAAATAAGCCACCAGCAGGCACTCTAGACTAGCAAGTTTCTAACTAGCCAACATCAATCATATGAACTGTGCCATCTGGCAGTACTTCAGAGATCTGTCCTTTTGGCTCATCCATCATTGCAGCAATGAAGAATACAATCAGTGCAGAACAACCGATCACCAAGAAGAAAGTACTGTAATCTACAAAGCTCAAAACAGTTAGGTAAGTTACTGCACCGACGTTACCATACGCTCCGGCCATACCTGCAATCTGACCTGTCATACGACGTTTGATCAGTGGAACTACCGCAAATACCGCACCTTCACCAGCCTGAACAAAGAACGAACAGCACATGGTTGCAATCACAGCAGCGGGGATCCACCAAGATGAATCAACCTGGCTCAATACAAAGTAGCCACATGCCAAACCACCAATCAAGAACATTAGAGCTTTACGACGACCAATGTGATCAGAGAACCAACCGCCAGTTGGGCGTGCAACCAAGTTCATGAAGGCAAAGCCTGAAGCCAATAGGCCCGCTTTGACAGGATCAAGACTTTCAAAAGTTTCCAAGAAGAATAGAGGCAACATTGATACAACCGCTAGTTCTGAACCGAAGGTAACGAAGTAAGACCAGTCTAGAATCGCAACTTGCTTAAAGTGGTACTTATCAAGCTCTTGGACACCGTTTGTCAGATTTTCTTTATTTACATTCCAGATAGAGTAAGTTTGGAAAACATATAGAGCGACCAAACCCGCCCAAATAACGTAAACAGCAGTCTGACTTAAGAGAGCAACACCCGTTGGAGATAGTTTCCAAGCCAACACAGCTAAGGCTGCATACATTGGAATATTCATGAACAAGTATAGGTAAAAGTCACCCCAGCTTGTTACTTCCAAACCACCTGCTTTCTTAGGCTTAAAGTAGGTTGAACCTTTTGGCGTATCACGTACTACCTGATAGTAAATAAGGCCATAGATACTAGCAACAATACCTGTTGTACCTAATGCATATCTCCAGCCATCTTCTCCACCGTACATCATTGCCAGCGTAGGCAATAGCATAGCCGATGCAGCTGAGCCAAAGTTACCCCAACCACCGTAGATACCTTCTGCGATACCGACAGACTTATGAGGAAACCATTCGCCAACCATGCGGATACCGATTACAAACCCGGCACCAACAAAGCCCATTAAAAAGCGCATCATTGCGAGCTGCTCATAAGATTGAGCCAGTGCGAATGCTATACACACGACGCCTGTCAGTACAAGTAAAGTACTATAAACCTTTCTGGGCCCTAGTTTATCCACCAAAATACCGATGACGATACGTGCTGGAATTGTTAGCGCAACGTTCAGAATCATCAGGGCTTTGACCTGCTGACTCGACATATCAAACGCTTCTTTCATAAACACCAAAAGCGGAGCATGGTTAAACCAAACCATGAAGGTTAAGAAAAAAGCAAACCACGTAAAGTGGAGTGTTTTAATCTTGGGGTCGCCAAAAGCGAACAGGTTTATTTTATGATCAGTGGACATAAAGCCTCCTATACAAAAAAGGGGTATGACGCTATTCTGCTTCGTGTGTAGGGTTTCCTACTTGATATGAGTCAAGTAAGGCAGGGCCTGAGAATGCCCCGGCACAGCGCATATACCTACTTTATTTTTTACTCCCTTGCCACAAAGCCAGCAGGCATCACAAAGCCTACTCACTTATAGGTAGGCGACTCATACCCCCTAACTCAAAAGGGTTAGAACAAACATGCACAAGGTTTTTTTGATTTAATAGGTATCAATCACTTTAATAGATAAACGAGCTCCTCTGTACCAACAATACCTTTGAGGATAAACCGAGTTAAACAGCCTTCGATCAGAGCGTCATAATGAATTTTGAGATCCCTGGCGCAGCCAGAGCCTTAACCATTGCCACCATAGCATTTGCTGCTAATTTTTCGGTATGGACACTCTATGCCGTTTTGGGGCTTGAACTTCAAAACAGCTTAAGCCTAAGCGCAACACAGTTAGGATTATTCTTTTCGGCCCCGGTTCTAACCGGTGCACTAGGGCGTATTCCTGCTGGCTGGCTTAGCGAGCGCTACAACCCCAAGAGCCTATTCACCCTACAAATGCTTCTTAGCACACCGCCACTATTCATCCTGCCTCACATCGAGACTCTGGAAGGCTACCTATTACTTGGCTTGTGGATCGGTATTAGTGGCACATCTTTTACCATCGGCATTCGTTATATCACCGACTGGTTTGAAAGTAACCGACAAGGCACTGCCATGGGTATATTTGGTGCAGGTAACACCGGCTCAGCCATTACCCTTGCACTTGCCCCAATTATTGTTGCGAACTGGGGTTGGGACAGCATTGGTCCTATCTATGGGGTTGGTTTACTCATTATGGCTTTTCTGTTCTGGCTAATAGCACCTACCCGCCCCTATACCCCGACAAAACTTCAAGCCGAACTTAGCACCCTACAAGCACTTAAATCCATCCAGATTTGGCGCTTCGGTCTATATTACTACTTTGTCTTCGGTAGCTTTTTAGCGCTAATCCTCTGGCTCCCACAGTATTATGCTTCCGCTTATAAACTCAGCTATAGCCAAGCGATGGCCTTTACGCTTTTCTTTGTTGCCACCTCTGGCATGGTTCGAGCATTAGGAGGCTGGTTTGCAGACCGCTATGGTGGTCGCACCGTTAACTGGGCAGTATTCTGGATATGCTTAGTTTGCTTGTTCTTCTTGTGCTATCCGCCGACCACGATGACCATACATGGCGTGCATCAAGATGTAGAACTGGCTATCGAAATTAACGTCTGGTTCTTCAGTACATTGATATTTATTATCGGTATAGCCCAGGGCTTTGGGCGAGCAAGTGTGTATAAGACAATTCATGAATACTACCCTCAGCAAATGGGGCTTGTTGGTGGCTTAGTGGCTGCAATTGGCGCCTTAGGCGGCTGCACACTCCCTATCGCTTTTGGCCTAGCCGTTGACTGGATCGGCATCCATAGCGCATGCTTCATGGTTTTATATGGTGTGCTCGCTTGCTGTATGACTGTCATGTTCCTTGCTATCAAGACTGATCGCTTTAACCAGCGCGTGCAACATGCCACCAGTCATAACTTCCTAGATGATGATTAAGCATCATCTTTAAACTTTATTACTACATTGCTTATACAAGAGAGATATCCCTATGGGTCACAACGTCAGCCAAGAAACCATCCCTTTAAACATTGCCGTATTAACGGTTTCAGACACTCGCACTGAAGACAATGACACATCAGGCCAACTTCTGGTAGAAAAGTTAAACTCGGCTGGGCACAAGCTCGCAGACAAAAAGATTGTCATTGACGACATATATAAAATTCGCGCTGCGCTCTCGAAATGGATTGCGAGTGATGACACCCAAGTTATTATCATTACCGGTGGTACAGGCTTTACTAGCCGAGATAGCACCCCTGAAGCCGTTACCCCTTTGCTTGATAAGGTCGTCGATGGTTTCGGCGAGCTTTTCCGACAAATATCTCTTGAGCAAATTGGCACCTCAACCGTCCAGTCTAGAGCACTAGCGGGCATGGCAAACAAGACCTTACTATTCTGCCTACCAGGTAGCACCAATGCCTGCCGCACTGCCTGGGATAATATAATCGACTCACAAATTGACAGCCGTCAAGGCCCTTGCAACTTTGTACCCCAGCTAAAAGGCATTGATTTCGCTGCATGTCTTGATCGAGAAAAAAGAGATAACTCTTAGATTTTCAAATACTTAAACTAAAACTTCGAGTTCATCTTAAAACACTATACCTCCAGACTTACCCATCAGGAGGTATAGCCCCTTACTCCCTTTATCCGATTGCCCCCCCAAAACCAAAAGCGTTAAATAGGTCACATCCCTTGCAAATTTAAGACACAAGAGCAAGGAGTCTTTTAGAACTTATATCAATTAGGATATCGCTTATGAAGAACGCTTTAAGTCTATCAATCTCGATGATCGCTCTCGGACTCTCTGCAGCAGCTCCAACGTTTGCAGCAGAAGAGGCAGACTCAATTACTGCCGCGATTGCGGGCGGCGATGCATCCCTTGCGCTACGTTATCGTTTTGAATATGTAGATGATTTCACCAACCGTGAAGCTTTAGCATCCACAGTGAAAACACGTTTAACCTACAAGACGCTTTCATACAATGGCGTATCCACTACGCTAGAAATGGATAACAACAGTGTTGTCGGTGAAGACAACTACAGCGACAGTGGAGCTGATCCAGATGAAGAAGCAGTAGTGCTCGATGCTACGTATACTGAAATTAACCAGGCATATATCGATTTTGCTGCGCCAGCTGATACGCTCGTTCGCTACGGTCGCCAGCGCATCAACCTAGATGGCCAGCGTATGCTAGGCGGCGTGGGCTGGAGACAAAACGAACAAACTTATGATGCTTTTACCCTAGTTAACACAGCACTACCAGACACAACATTGATATTCTCTAATGTTTATAACGTAAACACCTTTACCGGAGGCGATATCGACGGCAACGACCATCAAGTTTACTACGTAAACAACAAGAGTATTGACGGCTTGGGCTTAAGCGCTTACTTCTTGGACCTGAAAGATATTCATGACACTTTCGGTATCCGAGCAAACGGTAAAGTGAAAGCAAGTGACGACCTTACTGTCCTTTATACCGCTGAATTTGCCCAACAAACTACTGACGATGATAATGAGCATGAAACGAATTATCTTAACCTTGAAGCAGGTGTAAATGTTTCAGGCTTTACCGCTAAGCTGGGTTACGAAACTCTTGGCTCAGATGACGGTAATGCCATGTTTAAGACACCTCTTGCAACCAAGCATAAGTTCAACGGTTGGGCTGACAAGTTTGCTGCTGAAAAAGGGACTGACGGCTTAGTAGACACCTCGCTTAGCATTTCAACCAAAAACTACGGTCCTAAGATCGCGGTAATCTACCACCAGTTTGACGCCGATGAAGGTAGTGGAGATTTAGGTAGTGAAATTGACATTCTAGTTGCCAAGAAGTTTTCTGATAACTACACAGGGCTAATCAAGCTTGCCGATTACAGTAAAGGAGACTCGGGCGAGGATACTACGAAAATTTGGGTGCAGCTCGCAGCTAAATTCTAGTCTCTTAGGTTAATTTTTACTGCTAGCGGAGGTTTCTTCCACCTCCGCTTTTTTTATGCCCGATAGCCACAAAATATCCCCGTGAATTCCAGCTTTTTTTTGAT
Source organism: Oleiphilus sp. HI0128 (assembly GCF_001635365.1). Lineage (NCBI taxonomy): Bacteria > Pseudomonadati > Pseudomonadota > Gammaproteobacteria > Oceanospirillales > Oleiphilaceae > Oleiphilus > Oleiphilus sp. HI0128. The sequence goes on from NZ_LWGG01001415.1 coordinate 10,348, forward strand.
CAGTGCTAAACTAAACGAATCAATAAAAACAAAGCACTTACGAGAGCCTCAGATACCGGATAGAACTAAGTCTTATCTTTTTAAATCTGGCCCTAAATACGCTACGTAAGTGAGTTTGGGAGACACTGCCAATGCTTAGCGAGAACACCCAACAAACCGTCATTGCAGCAAAGGTTGCCGCTGAGCTCTATCATGCTCAGGAGATTACTCGAAGCTTATCTATTTCTTCCAAAAATTTGCGCGTACTCGCTAAACGTATTGGCGAAAGCGCAGCCGGTCTAGCTGTTTTGGCAACCTTTTATGATGAGTGTTCACGTGAATCCATATCCTTGGCCGACCTGGTGAGTACCATGACTGTTGAAACCGCCAATAAAGCCGTTCGCGAGTGGCGTACCAGTTTATTTGAAGAGAAGCTTGAAAAAGCCTATAGAGTGATGGAACCGGACAAAGTACCTCAGATCGTCCAACAACACATCCAGGGGCGCCCTCAACGCGAGCAGCAAAGCCGTGAACGCATTGCACGCTTTAACCGCGAACTAAATGACCTTCTGACGGAAATGCAAAAGAATATTCGTAGCATCGCCGTTATTGCTGTTAATTCCAAAATCGAAGCGCCTCGAACTGGCGAACATAGCCCTGTTTTACTCGATATGGCGCATAACGTTGAAGAGATGATCAAGCGCATCCTTTACCATATCGATAAAGCGTTAAAGTTTTTATCTACTAACAATAAACTAATCTAGGCACGCACATGAAATCTCAAGCAATATATCAAGAAAAGCATCAATGGATCTATTTCGGAAGAGACCCTGACAAGCCTGAAAAAATTATTGATTCGAATCAGTTTATGATCGTGAATAATCAACAAGCTGTTTTACTCGATCCTGGCGGTGTTGAGCTTTTTGCTCCTATGTTAAGCTCTGTCGTCAAATACATTCCTTTAGAGCAAATCACTCACTTGTTTGCTTCTCACCAGGACCCAGACATCATTTCGTCTTTGGGTCTTTGGGATCAGGTTATCCCAGATGCGAAACTTCATGGCCCTTGGCTTTGGGAAGGCTTCATACGACATTTCGGCATGAACAATATTTCTTACGAGGCGATACAGGATGAAGGCCGAACATTGGATCTGGCGGGCCTGTCTTTACAACTGATTCCCGCACACTACCTTCACTCTTCGGGCAACTACCATGTATATGACCCTGTCGCGAAGATCCTGTTCACTGGCGATGTTGGTGCGGCTCTTGAGCCTATCGACAGCCCAATGTTCGTCGATGATTTTGATGCACATATCCCGAAAATGAAAATGTTCCATCAACGCTGGATGCCTTCCAATGCAGCCAAAAATGACTGGATCAACCGCGTCAGAAAATTAGAGATCGACATGCTTCTTCCCCAGCACGGCCGAATATTCAAAGGTGAAAATGTTGGGAAATTCCTGGACTGGTTCGAGCAATTACAGGTAGGATCCGCCATTTCGCAGAAAGAATAGCCTTAATTTCGAATCGGAACACATGAAAAAACCTGAATTATTATCTCCCGCAGGCTCGCTCCAGAATATGGAGTACGCCTTCGCCTATGGCGCAGATGCAGTTTATGCTGGCCAACCACGGTACAGTTTGCGCGTCAGAGAAAACGAGTTTAACCATATTGAAAATCTTGCCAAGGGCGTTGCTCGCGCACACGAGCTTGGCAAACAGTTCTATATCGCATCGAACATTAGCCCGCACAATGACAAGGTAAAAAGTTACCTTCGCGACATGGAGCAAGTCATTGCTATGAAGCCAGATGCGCTGATTATGTCTGACCCCGGCATTATCATGATGGTGCGAGAAAAATGGCCTGATGTGCCTGTTCACCTTTCAGTTCAAGCAAACGCGGTAAATTGGGCAACAGTGAAATTCTGGCAACAACAGGGCCTGACACGCGTCATTCTTTCGCGGGAACTATCCTTGGATGAAATTGCGGAAATTAAACAACGCGTTCCTGAAATGGAAATTGAAGTTTTCGTTCACGGTGCTTTGTGTATTGCCTACTCTGGCCGTTGTTTATTGTCCGGTTATATGACCCATAGAGACTCAAACCAGGGCGCTTGCACAAATTCCTGTCGCTGGAAGTACCAGACTCACGAAGCAGAACAGACTGATGGCGGAGAAATTGTTCCAAGCCAAGCAGTTGAAACCTACGACCCTAATGTTCAAACACTTTCACTTTCGGAAAGTTCTGACGTCCTAGAAAAAGTTTCCCCTTTATACCTACTACAGGAAAAAGGCAGACCTGGTGAGTACATGCCTGCTTATGAAGATGAGCACGGCACCTACATCATGAACTCCAAAGACCTACGAGCTGTTCAGCATGTTAAGCGCCTGATGGATATAGGTGTTGAGTCCCTGAAGATTGAAGGCCGTACCAAATCGTACTATTACGCTGCAAGAACTGCTCAAGTATACCGACAAGCGATCAATGATGCCGCCGCCGGCCATGAGTTCAACATGGCCTTGATGGACGACCTCGAAGGCATGGCTAATAGAGGTTTCACAGAGGGTTTTTACCGCCGCCATGTACCTGATGAATACCAAAACTATGAGACAGGCAATTCAACCTCAACTCAGCAACTATTCGTCGCAGACGTTCTGGAAGGTGACCTTGGCACAAATCGCATCAAACTTGAGGCGAAAAACAAGCTTTCTACTGGAGATCAGCTCACGCTGCTAACACCGGTAGGTAATATTTCCTTCACCGCAGCACAGCTATTCAACAGCAAGAACGGCCGAGAAATTGAGTCAGCTCTTGGCTCGGGTTATAAAGTTGAACTCGAGGTTCCGGAGCTTTCCAAGCTTAAGCTTACTCACGAAGCGCTTGAAAAAGGCTTAATTGTTAGAAATATCTAATCAAGGACAAATCTTCCTGTAAGCAGAGCCCGCTCCTCAAGGGCGGGCCTCCTGCAAAAGTGCTGATAGCATCCTAAGGCAGGCTCGGCCTTTGGCCGCGCACTATAAAAAGGCTCTGAGTCTTGTACCTTAATAGATCATTTGCTACTTTTTAGGTATTGATTCTTCCTTGCCCCCCCTCTAGCCTTAAAGATTGATTACTTAGTAGGCAGAGCTTTCCATAGCTCGCTAGCGGGCTAGTACATGCCTTCAGCTAAGCACGGTATGAAACCCGCTACCTACACAAAATAACCATAGTCATAGTGATACAATCCTCACTAGCTGGCATAGGAATCGTCAATGCAACCTAAACACGAGCTCAGCTCTCAACACCCAGCATTATTCAACCTTGGCTTTCGTGCATTTTTCGCCGGTGCTAGCCTCCTTTCTTTAGTCAGCATCGCCGTATGGTTACTCTTTCTAAACCAAGCCTGGTCTTTTAATTCAAATAGCATCAGCCCTTTTCAATGGCACGCTCATGAAATGATCTATGGCTACGCCGTGGCAGTAATCGCCGGCTTTTTGTTAACCGCAGTAAAAAACTGGACCGGCCTACAGACTCCTCACGGCAAACCGCTCATGATCCTCTTTTCTTTGTGGGCCCTGGCACGCCTAATGTGGCTGATTAACGTACTATCACTCGCTGCATTCTTCGACCTCATCTTTATCGTTTGTCTCGGCTACGCTATTGCCAAGCCGATCATCCAAGTCAAACAATGGCGTCAAATGGCGATTCTTTCGAAGCTAGTGCTGATTGCAGTCGGGAATGCCTTTTTCTATGCTCAAGCACTTGGTTTTAGTGATTCAGGTGCACATACATCCCTCTACGCAGGCCTCTATATCGTTGTCGGTCTGATCCTGACCATCGGGCGTCGGATTATTCCTCTTTTTATTGAACGAGGGGTAGGCTACGAAGTGACCTTGTTTAACTCTAGAATTCTCGATATCTCAAGTATGCTGGTCTTTTTAGTGTTTTTTATCGCAACCCTCTTTACCAACTATATCACCCTCGCGCAGACTGCTGCGGCACTCATGGTCATTATCACGACCATACGTATGATCGGCTGGTATACATCAGGTATATGGAAATCCCCTTTGCTATGGAGTTTCTTCGTAACCCTGGGTTCAATTACCATCGGCTTTTTAATTTTTGTATTTGAAACCAGACTTTCACTGTCGCCTTATTTGTCCATACATGCTTTTGCTGTCGGCGCTATTGGCGTTATGACCATGGGCATGATGGCACGCGTATCAACGGGCCATACAGGGCGAAACCTTAAGCATCTACCAAAGACTTTAGGGCCCGCCCTGCTTATTCTTTCTCTGGCTGCCATCATTAGGTTTTTTCTACCAGCCATTGCTCCGGGTAGTCACTTGCTTTGGGTCAATATTTCCGGTGGTCTGTGGATCATAGCATTTTCATTATTCTGCCTAGCCTTTATTCCCGTATGGACAAGCCCCCGTGTAGATGGGAAATACGGATAAAAAAATGCGCCGGTCACATTTCAATTAACCCGAAAGGTCGCACAATTGAGCGTTTGAGAATTTTACGTGCCAAGCAGTCAAACGGAGATATGCCTAATACCAGCGGGCTTACCTCTCAGACCATGCAGGCCTGCTTGGCAAAATAGAGTTGGCAAAGTAAGCGCCTGAGATCCCTCCAGACAAGTTAGTCATCCATACCTTGTCCTCCCACCCTGAATTTCCTGAAGCCTATATTTTCAGGCATAATATAAGCTTAAATTTTTGATTCAGGATATCCCATGCAAGAAATCACTATTCAAGCCCCCGATGACTGGCACCTTCACTTTCGAGATGGAGACATGCTCGCAGAAACTGTCCCGGCAACCGCTCGGTGCTTTAAGCGAGCGATAGTGATGCCTAACCTTGTCCCGCCTGTTGTTAACACAGAAATGGCACTTGCTTATAAAGCCAGAATTGAAAACGCTATACCTGAAGGAGTCGATTTCACTCCCTTAATGACCCTATATCTGACAAACGATACAAAGCCCGAAGACATTACTCGCGCCAAGCAAGCGGGCATTATTGCAGCCAAGCTTTACCCAGCAGGAGCAACAACCAATTCCGATGCTGCAGTTTCAGCCTTGAACGAGCTTTACCCGGTTTTTGAGGCAATGCAAGCTTGCGACATGTTATTACTGATTCACGGTGAAGTGACCTCTCATGAGGTTGATATCTTTGATCGGGAAAAGTTTTTTATTGAACAACACCTAGCCCCTATCACCGAAAAATTTACCGAGCTAAGAGTTGTTTTTGAGCATATCACAACCTCTGAAGCTGCTCAGTTTGTACAAGCAGGCTCAGACAAACTGGCCGCAACGATCACTCCCCAACACCTGCTCCTTAATCGTAATGACCTGCTCGTAGGCGGTATTCGGCCCCATAACTTCTGCCTACCTGTACTTAAACGCAACACCCACCAAACAGCGCTTAGAGAAGCTGTAAAGAGTGGCTCAAGCAAATTCTTCCTTGGAACCGACTCAGCACCTCACGAAAAGGCGAAAAAAGAGTCATCTTGCGGCTGTGCTGGCTGCTACAGTGCCTGGAGCGCTATAGAGCTTTATGCGCAAGTATTTGAGGACCTTGGAGCGATCGACAAGTTCGAAGGCTTTGCCAGCCATCACGGCCCAGATTTTTACCAACTACCACGCAATACCAGTACTATCACACTTCAAAAAGAAGAATGGACCATCCCGGAGCAAATCATTCTCCCTAATGGCAATCCAATTGTTCCTTTTTATGCCGGGCAAACAGTTAACTGGAAGCTAAAAACAAAATAACTCCAGATCTCACCGTCTTGGCCGATATAAGCCAAGACGCCGCTGATTGCGGTCGTTATTTTTTCTACAAACATTGTAGAAATACGTAAGCATACTAGACTTATTCAAACAAGCTAAAACGATTGCTTCTAGTGACACTGAGGCCAGACTTGCTCGCTAAATAGGCTCGTCTTGTCGTTCGCACTCGAAACATTTTAGCGCTCGGTTCTTACACTGGTGATAAAGGTCACTCAATGAAATATGAATACGCTTGTCTGCTTTTCCTGCAGGTTCTCGCAACTGGCTGGCTAGTCATCGCACCGCCGCTACCAAGCTACGTCATCGTTCCCTTAGTGTTCATGACAATGATCGTTGGCTTTATGATTTGGCAACGCATTGAGCGATCTTTAGTGCCCTATGACCAAACACCGCGAGCAAAACGGGCGGCAAGAGAAAAGCAGGCGCAAATTGAGTTATTCGATAAAATCCACCATATGATGGATGAAAAAATTGCGCTTATCGCCCAGCTTGCAGAGGATACTGAAAAACTTACACACTCGCTTTCTGACGATACGACACAAACTGCAGAGACAATCGAACGGGCAGACAGCTATGCTAAATCATTATCAAAATCTTTAGATGAAAACCTTGAGCCCAGCACACTAGAAAGCCTCAACAACTTTGGAGAAGTTTCGAATCAGGCCTTAGCCCAGCTGATTCAGCAATTTGAAAACATTCAGGCGGCTTCTGTTACTTTAAACCAGAACTTTGACGATATTGATGCACGTTTTCATGAAGTAGTTGAGCATCTAGAAGATATAAACAAGATCAACTCACAAACCAACCTCCTTGCGCTCAATGCCGCGATTGAAGCCGCTCGAGCAGGCGATGCAGGAAGAGGGTTTAGCGTTGTTGCAGATGAAGTGCGCACGCTTTCAGTTCAAACAGATGATTTTAATGACAAGATCAGCGCTAAACTGGCAGAAACCGAAACCATGTTCAAAGAGTCTGTTGAGTGTCTGGATATTGCTGCCCAAGCCGACCTATCCAACACCCACCAAGCAAAGGAGACATTGCTAAGCTTATGGGAGCATTTGCAACCTGAGGACCCAGAAAATAATCCCAACCTGCCCTTGATCGCCTCTCTCAAAGAGGAAATAGAGCAGTTATATAACATTTCAAATACCGAGAAACTGTCCAGCGATGCAATTCAACAGAAAGCATACAAAGTTTATCAGGATTCGCAGCACTTCAAGGACTTCTTCGGTCCTATATTGAGTGATTTCAAGCAGCTATATAGCTGTAAAGACGAAGACCAGCAAGAAATTCTCCGACGCGCACTCTCTAAGCGAGTAAATAAAATCCCCTAAGTCTTACTTTTACTGGTACAGACAAGACAAAGCTATTACGTAATGTTAATATCACTTTCACACAAAGTTACAATTCTTTAGTTAGAATTTTAACTATCGGATAAGGATTTCAGGATCTTGGCTCATACATACCTATAAGATATAGAGATTAGCAGCGTTACTCTATTAATAACTGCACATTACGCAGAAGCCCGTTTTAGATTCTTTACGTTTATTCCAACTGTTGAAATCGCGCATACCACTATACATTTGCGGTTTTTAGCCCTTTCTTGCGTCATTTTATAGGAAGGGGCGAGTTGTTGAATTATGCCTGTCCATAATGAATATTTCGAATGTACAACTATGAAAGCAAAAGATACAAGTCAAATAGCACTCTCCAAACTATGTACACTGCTAATGTGTTTGTTCTTAAGTGGCTGCGAATTTTTTGATAGCGACCGGCAAGATAACAATGTTGATGGACGTGCTGTTAAAGGCGTCATCAGCAACGGCATAATCAGCGCATACCGAGCCGAAGATAATAGCCTGATCACACAAACACGCAGCGACTCATCCGGCTATTTTTCACTAGACTTAAACGAACTTGAAGATGGCACGCTCGTTCTACTCTCACTAAGCGTAGATACTGATACTCGCATGCTTTGCGACCTGGTAGAAGGCTGTATTGAAAAAATATCTGGCCAAACACTTTCGTTTGGTGAAGCAGTCAGACTCCCAGCTTATTTTCAACTCTTAGGTCTAACAAGCAAGCAAACCCACTCCACAACGTTTCTTTCACCTTTAAGTCACCTTATTGTTAAAACTGCGCAGTCTCTGCCTCAGGGCTTAAATGCGCAAAACATAGTAACAGCCACTCAGTGGGTCATGGAAAGTTTTGACTTAGAGAGCGACCCCTTAACTACCCCAACACTTGACCTAACAAAGCTCTCGGATGCAAGTGACGAATCTCTAAAGCAAGCAATTCTAAGCGCTTCTCTTTATGAGCACGCGCTTGATACAGAGTGGATAGGCACGAACCAATTGCTTGATCATATTCCCTTAGCGAACGTGTTCTACACAGCAAGCGACCTAGCAGAGCAGCTTTCTGCATACCTGGACACCTACTCTGACAACGGAAATAGTTATGCTAGCGCACTGAGCAGTATCACCAATGATGCTCAAAATATTGCAGAAGATCTCGACAGCGCTGAGCTTCAAATTCAAACTCAACCGCAGTCCATACATACCAGTGAATCACAAAGCTTTTCTTTGTTTGTTCTCGCATCCGGAGCGGGAAGCTTAAGCTATCAGTGGCAGAAGGATGGCGAGAATATCCCGGGCGCGACAGCAAGCTCCTACAATAAAACGAGCGCTCAACTTAGCGATTCTGGTTTATATAGTGTCACCATTTCCAACAGTGAGGAAACTATCCACTCGCTAGAAGCCCTTGTCTCAGTGGAAGAAAACGTGTTACCCGTCAGCATATCCCAGCAACCTAGCGCTAGCATCGTCACTGAAGGGGAAACAATCTCTCTCAGCGTCTTAGCGACTGGCGGAGATCCAATCAGCTATCAATGGCAAAAGAACGGCTCCTTAATTCCTGGCGCAACACATAGCACTTTAACGATTAGCCCAAGTTCAATAAGTGACACGGGAAGTTACCGAGTATCGATTAGCAACAATGTTTCCCAGGTTTATTCAAACTTTGTCAGCGTTACCGTCAATGAACAACTTGCAGCACCCAGCATTAACTCGCACCCCGTTTCATTAACAGTATCCGAAGGAAGCTCCGCTTCATTTAGCGTCAACGCTGGCGGTGGAGGCTTTCTGACTTACCAATGGCGACACAATGGCACGGATATTAGCGGCGCATATAGCAATACCTTAAGCCTAAACTCAGTCGAGTTAAGTGATGCAGGGAGCTATGATGTGACAGTTAGTAACACGCAAGGCTCCGCTACATCTTTCAGTGCAAACCTAAGCGTATTATCTATAAGTGTACCGGTAAGCATAACCCAGCAGCCCTATTCACAAGAGATCAACGCGGGTGAAAGTGTAGACTTAACAGTTCGCACTAGCGGAGACGGCCCATTCTCATATCAGTGGCTATTCAATGGCGAAGAGTTAGTTGGCGCTAATTCGCAGGACTTGAGCATCAGCAATGCGGGTATCGAAGATACCGGCTTATATTCTGTAGTCGTCAGTAATGCCAGCAGTGAAGCTTACTCACAAGAAGCCTTGGTCTCGGTTAACTCTCTACCTTCTTCACTCGAGCTAAGCTGGTCTGCGCCAAGCACACGTGAAGACGGCAGCGCACTGGAAAGTAGTGAAATTTCAGCATATGTTATCGAATATGCTTATAACAACACCGAGCTAAACCAAAGCATTCGTATTAACAGCACAGGTAGTGAGACCTACAACTACATAATCAGCGATGTGCAATCAGGAACAATGTACCTGCGTATTGCAACAGTCGATAGCAATGAGATTCAAAGCCAATTCTCTGAAACGATTTCTATCGACATCCCTTAAAGCACTTGTTAACGCTATTCAGCCACAGAGGTGAATAGCGTATCTCCTCTCCTTAGCTAGAAGTGTTGGCATACGCGACTCTTAGTTATTACCAAACTTCCTAGGCCTGTTAAAACGCCAGAAGTCCATTTCCTCTTCCCTTTGAATCGTAACAGCTTCATGCTCAAAGTATTTTTGCCTAAGCTCGGCAAGAGACTCATCAAGCTGTTCTGCATCAAGGCTCGCCACCAATTCAGCTCGCTCAGCCATATAGGCGTAACCAGTTTGCCATCTCGCCTCACGTTCTTGGTCCTTTGCAGCAAGTGTTTCAATTTGCTCTTCTGAATAACCTAACTGGCGCCGAATATTATCTATCTCTATCTGTCGCTCTTCAGCAGGCATTTCAGACAAACCCTTTTGAACAGAGCTAAGGTTAAAAAAGGCTCGAGAGATTACCCCTTCACTAAGGGCTGCGTCCTGGACACTTCCAGCTAAATTTTCATCAATTGCACTACGAAGTTGAAATAGCTTTTCATCCAGGCTCGTCTCATTTGATTGATCTAGCTGATGAAAAACTTCCTGCATTCTAAGTTTGCTTTGGTTAAGGTTATCTTTCTCATCTTGCCAAATTAGTTCGGCATCACTGCCAAAAATTTCTCTACGCTTTTCCCAGAGCATACCGTTTTTTGCTAAAGGAGATAATTCTTCCAGGTATAAATACTCTTCTGAAACCCAGTTTTGGTAGCGCTCTAAACCTTCAATGACACGAAAAATAGACTCGGCAAATTCAGGGAACGCTGCAAGCACAAGGCGAGTAAAACGCTCCTCCCCACTTTCCGGATACTTTTCCAATATATAACGTTTTACTGTTAAAAGACTCGCTTGAACCTTCAACTCGGCAATATGTTCTTTATAGTCTGCTCTTAGCTGAGCTAATATCTGAAGATCAAAGTCATCGTATTCCGAAGCGCCTAACTCAGTTTCGTTAACAGCTTGAACCGGCACCTCCAGGCTATAATTTCCTAAGATACTCTCTGGCTCCAGAGAGGTATTTGCTATATCCATCGAGTTAACGCTCAACTGATAGACAGTAACACTACCAGCTACCACTACCAGCCCAATAATCGATTTCTTCATTGATTATCATTCCTTAAAATGAAAACAACCCACTTGCTTCACAAGTGGGTTGCCTAATTAAGATATCCAATAGATAGCCTGCTACGATATCAGGTCGCAGGCCCTATCCTCTTTTATAACATTGGCTGCAATACTGGCCAAATAAGGTCAGCGAGCTTTTGCGAGCCACTGGTCGCAGGATGGATACCATCAATAATAATATCGCGGTCATTGATTACTGAGCGAGGGTCGATAAAGGTACAATTTGCTGTAGAGTTCGCACATGCCTGGGCTAAACGCATATCGCCATAATCAACCGCTTCTTCCACATCATCCAACCAAAGTAGTGCATTTTTAGGGTAGTAGTAGCCAAGGAAGATAACGTTTTCAACACCATTTGCATCGATATTATTCAACAAATTAACGACATCAACATACAAGTCGTCAATCAGGTTTTTACAAGAAGAGCTTAAACCCCACCACTGATACCACTCTGTCTTACAGTTGTACCAGTCAAACATAGTAATGATAGGGATAAGAATATCGTTACCTGCAGCATCCATAACGATCGTCTGGATATTCGGATTATCGTTCTTGGCAATCTCGAATTGCGTTGCAATATCAGTTGCATAGATACCGCCCGTTACTTCTGCACCCGAGATAGTATATTGACGGAACGTTTCTCCAGCATAGTCTTCAAGAATATCCTGAATCTTACCGGATAAAGCGAAAATCGAATCCCCAATGGTTACAACTTGATCGTTGTCAGCGTCTGTTACACGGTCATTGCTGACTAGACTACCAACACCGCCACAGCCTGTGAGTCCCGCAGAAATAAGTAATAATGCGATTATTTTCTTCATAATGAGTCCTTTTTATTTTATGTAATGATTGTTTTGTATAATCTTTTTACACAACATCAGCCCACGCTAGACTTGATGTAAAAAAGGCACATTAGCATTATTAGCCGGCGCCTCTCCATGACAGCACTTGCCTGTTTTTGACATTTGCGGTCACGAGTTCAAAGTTGTCGACCCGGTCTCGACTCTGAGTTATCTCAGGCCAGGTCATCTCGATACACAACAAGCTCATCCTCCTCACCATCTTTGACAAAGTAATAGGCGAGCATGGGTAATAGGGTAATTGAGCCAAGCATATTCCAAAGAAACATGAAGGTTAACAGTATCCCCATATCCGCTTGAAATTTGATCGGCGAAAAGATCCAGGTTGTAGTACCGATAGCCAGGGTCAGCCCTGTAAAAGCAACGGCTTTACCCGTTGAGTGGAGCGTATGGAAATAAGCTCTCTGTAAAGTCATGCCTTGCGTTAGGTACTCCTCTAGACGAGAGTAGATATAGATACCGTAATCGACACCTAAGCCCACACCCAAAGCAATAATTGGTAAGGTTGAAACCTTCACACCAATGCCTAAAAAGGCCATCAAGGCCGTACATAGAATGGAAGTCATGATCAAAGGCATAACAATGCAAACAACGGCTCGCATAGAGCGGTAGGCGAGCAAAACCATCATTCCGACAATCACATAAACAATAACCATCATAAAAGTCTGTGATTCAGCTATCACCTGGTTAGTCGCGACTTCAATACCTGCATTTCCAGCCGCCAACAATATTTGCACCTCATCTGACTCAAAGGTCTCCGTGTAAGCCTCTACCACATCAACCGTTCGCTGCAAGGTTTCCGCTTTATGGTCATTAAGAAAAATGAAAATAGGGGCTAAGCTGCAATCGCGATTAATAAAGCCCGAAGGCACGTGCTGCAAAGAAGTGTCGATAATTTTCTGGTTTCTCGATAATTCAAACCACTTATAACTCCCTTCATTAAATGCTTTGGTGACCGCCTTTGAAATATTCACTATCGAAACACTTAATTGAACACCCTCAGTATGATTTAGCTCCCACTGCAAACGCTCCATTAAATCCATCACTTCATAAGATACACATTGCTCTTGTGGCGTCTTAACCATCAGCACCATGACATCAGCACTGGTCGAGTAGTTACTGGTAATAAATGCATTATCCAGGTTATAACGAGAGTCAGGGCGTAACTCGGGAGCACCCGCATCTAGCTCTCCAATCTTCAACCCCTGGGAGACATAAAGACCCATTGCCACAGCAAATTGCGCAAGAATAATAAACTGCAAAGCATATTTATGAGATGCCATCTTCGCTATTCTTGCCCATATCGGGCTGGGGTGCTTTTCTACCTTACGCACATGCGCGATACCACGCTTAGTCACACCAAAGTAAGACATAATAATAGGCAGCAATACCATATTGGTGATGATAATACTGGCAATACCAACACTGGCACCAACGGCCAAGTCTTTTATCACATCCACCTCAACCACAATCAGGGTCATGAAACCAATTGCATCACTAATCAAGGCAAGCATCGCTGGCACATAATGGTGACGAAAAGTACGAAGCGTTGCCTCGAGTGACTCAAACCCTGCGCCCATTTCGTGGGTCAAGCCATTGATAAACTGGACCGAGTGGCTAATAGCAGTCGCGAATATAATAAAAGGAATCAGCACCGAATAAGGATCAAGACCATAGCCTAGTAAGTGCATAATCCCCATTTGCCATACCACCGCAACAATGGAGCAGCCAACAGCTGCCAGGGTGCTGGTAAGACATCGGGAATAGTGAAATAGCAAAGCCGCAGTAATCAATACAGCAACAGCGAAAAAGACAACGATCGCAGAGAAACCTTCAATCAAGTCGCCAATTTTTTTGGCAAAGCCAACAATCTGAATGTTGACCTTAGATCCTTCTCCCGCGTAGCGCTGCCTAACGTTTTCTTCCAACACCCTAGAAAAGTCGAGGTAATTTAACGGCTCCCCCGTCTCTGGGTTTTTCTCCAACAAGGGGACATAGACAATCGAAGACTTAAAATTATTCGCTACCAGGCGACCGATTTCACCCGAGCGCAAGATGTTCTGTCTCATTTGTTCCAGGCTGGCGTCACTTCCATCATAGTCATGAGGGATAACTGTCCCTCCCTGAAAACCCTCTTCTGTCACTTCAACCCAGCGAACATTAGGCGTCCACAGAGACTTTAACCCTGTACGATCCACCCCTGGTAAATAGAACACTTCATCACTAATTTTCTCTAGTACATCCAGATAATCCTTATCAAAAATATCACCTTGCTTGGCCTCGACCGAGATTCGAATAAAGTTCGCCAGGTTCTCAAGGTCCTCTCTGTTCTCAAGGAAGTTGATAACATAAGGGTGCTCTAAGGGGATCATTCTTTCCAGGCTGGCATCAGGCCTTACCTTCGTCCCCATATAAGCCAAAAACAAAGATACAGAGAGGAATAAGCACAAGACAACCAGCCTTCGGCTAAATATCCACCGCTCGACCATTGGCTCAGCAAGACTAACGCTCTGTAACTCTTGTTGTTCGATTTCACTCATTATCGTTTTTCACTCTTCTTACTTTTCAAGTGTCAGATTCGCATCTTAATAAGGCTGAAAGTGGACACCATGATCACTCACCAGCACCAATTCAGAGTTCTTTAATGTCGCAACAGCGTTATAAGCCTCTAGACCCGACTGTTTAACTTTAGAGAAAGTCTTACCCTGGTCGGTGCTGCGTACAATCACACCTGAAAAGCCACTTAATATCACCACGCCATTTTCATCAATCGTAGAGCCGGTTAAGTTAGTCGTTGCAGGCGTAGCAACCTTATCCCATGATTGACCTTCATCGGCTGAGCTATACACATTGCCTTTCAAACCATAAATCAACACTTCTTTGACCTGAGGGACTTCCTGAATGCCAAAAAAAGAGCCTTCATATGGGCTATATAAGGTTTCCCAGCTCTCCCCCTGATCATATGAGGCGAACATTGTGCCGGCCTCACCGACTATCAAAACGGCACCAGTGGATAAAACAGCAATTGAGTTTAGGTGGTAACGGTCAAAATTCTCTAAACGGTTTGCCATCGAAAACCAGGTCTTACCACCATCCTCGGTTGCAAAAAATAAACCGTAGGCACCGACAACATAGCCTTTATCTTTGTTTTCAAAATACACTTCCAAAAGAGGGTTCGCTGGCCCTAACTGGCTATCAAACTCAGCATTCGATAGGGCGAATTCGGCATCATCTAAATCGTAGGACAAATCGTCCTGAGCTTCCTCATCGGCGGCATCGTACTCTTCCCGAAGAGCTTGATAGTCTGCTTTAGCACCGTCAAGGAGCAGCTCATTAGCTCGCTTGCCATCAAACTGAAGCGTCCAGTTTTCGCCAGCATCTTGCGTATGAAGAACCACGGCACTATGCCCCACTGCCCAGCCATGGGTATCATCAACAAAGTACATCGCTGTGAGCATCGTTGAAACAGGCACCTTTGCCTGAACCCAGTTTTCACCTCCGTCATTAGAGTAAGCAATGACGCCGCGTTCGCCGATTGTTAGCAATCGATCACCGAGAGTCGTGACATCAAGAAAAGCCGACTTCTCGACATTGTTGAAGGTTCGCGAAGGCTCATCTAAACGATCCTTTAATTCAAGCGCACTAAGTGGCCCTGCAAGCAAAAGCAATAGAAAAAGGCGGTGCAGCATTTTGAGGCAAGCATAGCTATTCAACATGATGTTCAGTATTCTTTCCGTAATAAGTAGGTGCTTAATAAATTTAGCTCATCAATAGCAATAAGAAAAAGAATTTATGCCATATATCAATACTGCTGACGGTCAGCGAATTTATGTGCGCGACCTTGGCCCCAAAAACGCTAACACAGCTCCGATCATTCTACTCCATGGCTTTGGTATGCAGTCTCTGCATTGGCTACCTTTTGCCCTGCCCTTAGCAAGAAAGCAGCGTTTTATCATTCCCGATTTGCGAGGTTTTGGCCTTTCCCATCACATCAACCATGACCGGGATTGCGTCATGTCCAATTACGCAGACGATCTACAGCAAATAATCACTTCCTTAGAGCTGGAGAGTTTTAAATTAGCTGGTATATCAATGGGCGCCTTTGTTGCACTTAAGTACCAGGAAAAATATAGCGACAATCAGGTTGAACGTTATCTACATATCGACCAAAGTCCCAAATGCCTTAATGATAGTGAGTGGAAATGGGGGCTTTTTGGCGCAGAAAACCAAGAAAGACTCTCCGAAGCGACAGACCTAATAGGCAAGCTAGACCCTTATATTGAGGCTCAGGCAGCCTACGACACCCTCCCCAAAACACTAAGAAAAGAGTTATGGGATAATTTAGCAAGCTTCTTCTCTGATGCGCTGTCTCGCTCATCCCACAAAGCGATTGCCAGGAGAGTATGCTCAAATGAGTTTTTGGCCCGCAAAATAATGCCTGTCGATAACTGGCCCGTTTACATCACCTGTCTGAAAGCCTACATAGAACAAGACTACGACATGCTCGACGTTATCGCTAAGCTGAATAGCCCGCTGACATTAGTCGTTGGGCTTAAATCAACGATGTACCCCTGTACCGGCCAACTCCGCATTGCCGACCATCACCCCAATTGCGATGTTCTCACTTTCCGAAACAGCGGGCATACACCGCTTATCGATCAACCTTATCGCTTTTTTCAGACACTAAAAGGTTTTGCCCAAGCCTAAATTTTGACCTAAAAAACTGTTATGCTGCCGCCGAAATTTAAACAACATTTCTCGGAGTACTCGTGGAGAATATAACACCCGCATTAATTGGTGGATTACTGATAGGTCTTTCGGCCAGCCTTATTATGCTTTTTTACGGTCGTATCACCGGTGTCAGCAGCATGATTCAGAGCCTTGTTAAGCGCACACAAGGTAATACCTTAAACAGTTTTGCCTTCTTAGCAGGAATGGCTTTAGGTGCATTGTGCTTAAGCGAGCTCAGCCAAATTAATTCTCAACCCATTCCAAACCATCCGGTTATTATTATCCTTTCCGGACTACTTGTGGGCTACGGTACGTCAATGGGCAGTGGCTGCACCAGCGGCCATGGCATCTGCGGCATTAGTCGCCTTTCCCTGCGTTCGATCATCGCTACACTTTGTTTTATGACAAGCGGAATCATCACGGTAGCTATCGTGAGGCATGTCATATGAATGCTCTAATATATCTTTTCTTTGGTCTGTTATTCGGCCTGGGGCTCGCTTTTTCAGGTATGACTAACCCAGAAAAAGTCCTTGGCTTTCTCGACCTATTCGGCAACTGGGATCCGACGTTAATGTTTGTTATGGCTAGCGGCGTGGGAACGACCATGCTCGCCTACCATTTTATTTTCAAGCGTCGGCCGATAATAAATAGCGAGTTTTGTCTTCCAAACAAACAAAAACTGGATAAGCGGCTGATCATTGGTTCTGTTTTGTTCGGCGTCGGCTGGGGGCTTTATGGCTACTGCCCTGGCCCGGCTATTGCCGCCTTAAGCTACTTGCACAGCGATACTTTTTTGTTTGTCGCAGCGATGCTTGGTGGTACGATCATCCATACTGTACAAGGAAAAAAGCAACCTTAAGGGACGTGGACAGCTATGCCGGCAAATGCAACTCAAGTTCTTTGGCTTACACTCTATTTTGCCGTGCTCGGCTGGTCAGGCTACGAACCTATAGACTTGTATACCTGGGTGCTAGAAGTCGCTCCGGCGATCATCGGCCTGGTATTAATCGTTACGACAAGGCGAAGCTTTCCACTGACGCCCCTGCTGTACTTCCTAATCCTGATTCACTGTATCATTTTAATGATTGGTGGACATTACACCTACGCAGAAGTCCCCTTGTTCGACATGATAAAAGAAGCCTGGGACTTGGACCGCAACAATTACGATAAAGTTGGCCATTTCGCACAAGGCTTTGTCCCAGCCATTCTTGCCAGAGAAATCCTTATTCGAAAGCAGGTCGTTAACGGCGTCAGCTGGCTCAATTTCTATATTATTAGCATATGCTTGGCCTTCAGCGCATTTTATGAACTTATCGAATGGTGGGTCGCACTCTTATCAGACCAGGCAGCAGAAGCATTTTTAGGTACTCAAGGCGATAATTGGGATACTCAATCTGATATGGCAATTGCACTGGTAGGCGCGATTCTGGCTATTATCACACTCTCGAAAACACATAACCGCCAGTTACTCAGTCTTAAAAGCCGTGTAAAAGATGATTGACCCCTACGCAAACTCTTTAGAAATCCAGCTTCCTAACTGGTTAAGTGAATATCGTGCTAGCTACCAGATAAGTGAAAGCCTGAGCGAGCGAATGAAGTTCGTCATCGCGGCATCACAAAGAAACATTAATAAAGATACTGGCGGCCCCTTTGCCGCAGGCGTTTTTGAGACCGAGTCTGGCAAACTGATATCTTTAGGTGTCAACCTGGTCACAAGCCAAGGTCTATCAATATTACACGCAGAAATCCTTGCTATCAGCTTGGCTCAACAACAACTGGGTAGTTACGAACTAGCAAAATCCGAGCACCGGTTAGAACTGCTTACCAGTACCGAACCCTGCGCTATGTGCCTGGGAGCAATCCCCTGGTCAGGTATTCATCGCGTCGTCTGTGCGGCAACAGGCAAAGATGCCGAAGCGATAGGCTTTGACGAAGGAGATAAACCCAATGCTTGGAAAGCGGGTCTTGAAAAAAGAAAGATAGAAGTAATAACTGAAGTCTGCCGAGACGAAGCCAAAGCCGTACTAAACAGCTATGCTAATAAAAATGGACATATTTACTAGCATTCTCAGAACTAAGTTTATTTAGAAACCGCCTGGACTAGAATCCAAGGTTTAATCACTAAAGTCCACAGTTCGGCATCGGCCTCATACCAGGCTAAGGCCTGATCATCTGAAACCTGGGCAACCTGCCCCGAGGCTAGCCATTCCTTGAAGATCGGAGCATTATCTGCCGCAAACTGCTCGCCCACCAACAATAGATCAAGACCCGGAGCAACGTATAGCACCATGCCCGAGGCGAAGAAAGTCTGTAGCTCGCGCCAGGGAGCTCTAGCAGTTTCCAAGTTGAGTTTATGCTTAAGTGGAACTTGGTCATTAGCATTGAGTGACGGACTATCGGACATAAGCTACCTAACTTTACTTTCAAAGGAGTTTCGAACAGCAAGCTTTCGTCGCTCGCAGCCTTAAAGCAGGTAATGATACTGAATTTACACTAGAAGTATCCAGTAATAATGAACGATTCATATACTGGATACTTTTTAGATCCTAACAAACACTCAAGGACTGCTAGTTACGAGGCCATCACAGGCTGAACAAGGTCTTCAATATAACTTGATACGATGTCAGTACGGTGCTTCTCGAGCTGTTCAACAAAGTGCTTCACAATACGCTCAGGGTTAGGGAACAGCTTTGCATCGCCAACCAAACCAAACTGAATTTGCCCCGCATAGCTAATGATGCTCAAACCTAAACCGATATCACCCGTCTGGGGAACCCAGAACATCTGCTCTTTAATCTCAGCCCCAGCTAGGTAGCGAGTCTCTCTAGAACCAGGCACATTAGATAAGACAGCGGAGGTTTTGTTACCAAAACTTTCCAATAGGGTTTTCTGAACATTTTTAGGCAGCATGCCTGCCGCATAAAGAATGCCGTAGGACAAAGCTGGTTGAAGAGACTGTTTCAAAGAAATCATGTCATGCTTAATCTTGTAGACTCTCTCCAGCGGATTCTCGATCCCAACAGGCAAAGCCACAAAAACCGTTCCGAAGCAGTTACCCAGGTCGTCAGGGTTACCAGCCATATCCACTTTGCTTTCAGGGCGAATATTGACAGGCAAGGTCACGTGAACCTGCTTGCCATCGAGTTCTTCACCTGCAAGCAGCAACTCCTCGCGAAAGGCACCCGCAACACAAGAAATCAACAAGTCATTAATCTTACAGCCAACCACCTTGGAAATACCGTAAAACTTATCAAAGCTTATCGGCTCAGACCAGGCACAGGTTTTGCGAACACCTAACTTACCCTTCAAGACACGCTTAGGGTCTGGTGCCATCGTCGCCAACTGAGCTAGTTCTGCCGCTGCTTTAACTCCATCACCAACAAGCTCTCTAAGTGCTTCTTTATCGCGTAATACCTGAATACCTTCAGAAGAGACTTTCCTAGCCAATGAGGCATACCGATCTACACGAACTTTCGCAGTATCCACTACTTTCTGGTACCGGGGCCATTCGTAATTAATATCAGTAAGTGTCTCACTTTCTTCGGCCGCTACCTCGTCGTTATCCGCACATGAAGGTGAAAACGGTTTCACATTCGGCGCATCATCGGTAATCGAGTGAAAAACAGAAATCAAAGCTAGCCCGTCTGCATAGCTATGATGAACCCGCAGAATAATCGCATTACCCTGCTCATAGTTATCGACAAACAATAGCTGCCACAAAGGTTTGCTTGCATCCAGCGGTATGCTCGCCTGATCCGCAAGATAGCTCTGTAGAGCTTCTTTGTCTGCATTACCTGTTAGCGCAACACGTTTAACATGGTTATCAATATCGAAGTAAGGATCTTCCTGCCAATAATACTGCCCGGTCTTGAATACAGGGCAAGAAGTAAAGCGTGGAAAACGTAAGAAACGATTAATGATGGTATTTCTAAAATCATCAAAAGCCATACTCTCGGTAATGAGCATGGCATTTATAATCATCAGGTTGGTAGGAGAGTCCATACGCAACCAAGCTGTATCAGCACCTGTTAAAGGTTTTAATTTGCTGTTACTCATGCCTGACCCCAAATATTGTTTTTATGTAATGAGAACGACAGAACGATAGTGATTGCAAAGATAGCAGATATCTTGGCGAAACGGCACCAAGAAAGTAGTGTTATATCTGAGCAATATGACATTCAAGTTTCAATTGAAACCAAATGTTACATTTTTTAACACCGAAAAATAAGCCCATCTGCCATAATTATTTCATAGAGTTACAGACGCTTTTAAACTTAAGTTCTAAATAGCGCTCATTGTTTGACCAATTTAATATTCCATTGTTGCTCAAGCTGCGTATACTTATTGATAAATAATCTAACATTTGCACGGTTTCAGATACAAAGTGAAACCTAAGCAAAGCCATAGTCACAGGGCCTTCCAAGTGTGCAAACGCCGGAAAAGCCAGCTGCCAAATTTTAAGCGCAGCATGACTATTAGAGAGTTGGGAGAGTAAAATGCAAGCAATCCATGCGCGCAAACTGATAAAGCCGATCGAACAAAGCTATACCGAAATGTTTTCGGGCAAGGTCTTCACCGTCGGTAAAGGCGCGGTTAGCATTCGAAACCATAGCAGCCAAGCGAAACATACCGTTATTGGCGTTCACGGTTTTTTGGAAAATCATTGCTACTTTACGCAACTCTATAATGATTCTTCTACAGAATTGGTATTATTGACCTGCAGTAACTACCACGTTCCTGTTAGCGGCCCTATCCCAGAGCCAGCTGAGTGGGAAATACCTATTAAGTACCCTGAAGCGACCATTGAATACGATGCATGCGTCCTTAACCAGGCTCTCGAAAATTTACCGACAACTGAAAACATTCGTATTCACGGTCACTCTCGTGGCGGCGCCGTTATTCTCCAAGCGGTAAGCTTTCGACCAGAACTCTATAAGAATGTTGAGCTAATTCTCGAAGCGCCAGCCTTGCCTGGTGGTAAAACTCACCCACTAGTTTCAGCAATGCTGGAACCTGTCAGCCATGGTATGTGGCCCTGGGTTGTTCGTATGATTAATAGCACACCTTCATCGTCTTATGGACAAATGTTTTTTGGCAAGACCAATGAGCGCAAGAAACAACTGCTCAATAAGATGTTTAGTGCAACCAAAGACCATCTGACTATCGTGCGCAACATTGAGAACCTGTTTGCCTGGATGGATAAAGCTGACTATTCAGTTTATGAGCATGTTAAGCATGGCACCTTCCTAATCCCTAAACTAGATAGAATTCTTGACCGTGACTTAATGCTTGCCAGTGCCAAGCATAGCCCGAATGCCGTGAGAATTGTTGAAACTGATGCGATGAGCCATTTCGTATCACTGGACGACCCTAAATGGACACCGAGCCTTGACGACATGCCCACCGTTCTTAGCAACAAGCCCGCTCGTCCAACAATGAAACTCAACCCCGACCAGCAAAAGAAGCTACAATTATCTGCAGGCGTGTAGCACTTCTTAGCAGATAGTGACTCCGGCGTTGAGCCTTCAGCGCCCAAAACAGCCTTCAGCGCCAAAACAGCTCTCAACACCAGGCATTCAAAAATTCCACTCGATTCAGCGCCTGTCTTTCTATAGAATTCCAAACCTGTTCTATTGAGTATCAGGGATCCGCGATCACTATGAGCCGTGACAAGCTTCTTCACACCCATGCTTCTAGCCCTGCGGCCAAAAGGCTAAGAGAGGCAATGCTCAATTATCACGACTTCCAACAGCAATCAAAGCTCGACAATATCGACCACCACTTGGCAAAACTCGCTCACTGGCAAAGTGAGCGCTTAAAGTTCAGTCATCGCGATTTTTATCAATCAAGCGACTATCAAGACGGCTTATCCTTCCTGTTTACGGATTTATATTCAACCGAGGATTTCAGCGACCGCGATCGGGATCTTGAGCGAATATTTCCTAAAATGATCAAGCTTTTACCAAAAAAAATTCTTGAAACAGTGAGTCTTCTGGTAGAACTAAACTTACTTACTCAGCAGCTAGATCAGCGGCTTGCTGAAATCATATTTATTGAACACAACAGCAATGAGCTAAACGAGAAGATCTATTGTGAAGCTTATCGCGCTAGCGACAATCATGGCCAGCGACTATACCAGATACAACTGACTTCACAGCTGGGACAAAAACTCGACAAGTATGCGCGTAGCTCCGTCATCTTATTTACCTTACGCATGACCGAAGGTGCCGCAGAAATGGCTGGACTACAAGCACTTCATCAATTCTTAATGACCGGCTTTGAAGCCTTTCATAGCATGAAGGATGTACGCACGCTGATGAATACCTTAAGCGAAAGAGAAACCGTCTATCTCGATGAGATTTATCAAGGCAATAATCACCCCTTCAATTTTGACCTGAGCATATAAGCACAAAGGAAATACACATGACCGACCGCATCATTCTTGAACGAGTAAGGCTGGAGATTAAAGATCAAATTGCCTATGTAACCTTAGTTCGTGCAAGTAAGCTCAACGCACTCGATATAGCTATGTTTGAGGCCATTGCAAAAGTGGCTAAAGAACTTAAAAAGAACAAGTCTATCAGAGCGGTCATTCTATCTGGTGACGGTGATGCTTTCTGCTCTGGACTAGACATAAAAAGCGTTTTGAAAAGTCCGGTAGCCGCGCTCAAACTTTTGGTTAAACCCGGCACCAAGGCCTCAAACCTGGCCCAGGATGTCAGCTACCTGTGGCGCGATGCTCCCGTTCCTGTCATTGCAGTGACACACGGAAAATGCTGGGGAGGCGGCTTTCAAATCGCATTGGGTGCCGACTTTAGATACAGCACACCCGATTGCGAATTCTCTATCATGGAAGCACGCTGGGGTCTGATTCCCGACATGGGCGGCACACTAACGCTGAGAGAGCTGGCACCGATTGATATCGTCAAAGAGCTTGCGATGACGGGCCGAGTTTTCAATGCTGAAGAGGCTAAATCATATAACTTGATTACCCATATCTATGATGACCCGATGACCAAGGCAGTCGAATTCGCTGAAGAGATCAAACAGCGCTCGCCAGATGCCGTTGCCAGCAACAAGCTGCTTTTCAACAAAACCTGGCTTAGCACCATCAAACAGGCTTTAAATTGGGAAACAAAATTACAACGCAAGCTGATCGGTCGTTACAACCAGAGAGCAGCAGTCAGCCAAGGCACCAAAGGCGCGAAGCCCTTACCTTTTAAGAATCGCAGCTAAGCTTGAATCAAACAGGCTAGAAGCGATACTTTCCCGCCTCAACAGCCGCTTGTAATTCAGCATTAAAGGGCTGATAAGCTGTGTCGCCTGGAAGACAGACCCATACCGGGTCTGTTATCTGCTCCAAATCATAAGCAATTTTCTTCAAGTCAGTTTTCTTGTATTTGAAGGTTCCCGTTGTCTCCATCGATGAAGACAATCGAATAAAAATCGGCCGGGCATATGCGGGCAGATTCTCACTTAAATGTTGGTAGACCTCTGAAGAGTCAAAATGAGCACCTTTCTCAAGCGTAATAGATGCCATTCCCGCTCTACCGTTTGTCTCGGGTATCTCGACACCATAAACCACAGCATCAGCTACAGCAGTCATCTGAGCCAATACATTCTCGACCTCAGTTGTCGAAACGTTCTCACCCTTCCAACGAAAAGTATCACCCAGGCGATCAACAAATTGGGCATGATTGAAGCCTTGATCTCGCATCAAGTCACCGGTATTAAACCAAGCATCCCCCTGTTTGAAGACATTTCTCAAGATGGTGCGTTCGGTTTTCTCTGGGTCGGTATAACCATCAAAAGGGGTTTTATCGGTAATTTCACCCAATAGTAATCCCGCCTGTCCTTTTTTGACCCGTCGCAGGAAGCCATCGTGATGCCTGACTGGACAATCTTCTTCTAAATCATACTCGACAATGGCGTAAGGGATTGTCGTGAAGCCAACGGTAAAATCATGATTGAATATATTGAGAAAACCTACATTCCCCTCACTAGAGCCATAAAACTCCATCACCTTATCGACACCAAAGCGCTGTTTAAAACCCGCCCACAGGTTTGCTCGCAAACCGTTACCAAAAATCATTCTTACCTGATGATTTTTATCATCAGCACTTTCTGGCTGAGACATCAAATAGCGACACAACTCACCAACATAACAAATAGCAGTTGCTTGCGTTCGTCTTAC
Source organism: Oleiphilus sp. HI0128 (assembly GCF_001635365.1). NCBI lineage: Bacteria > Pseudomonadati > Pseudomonadota > Gammaproteobacteria > Oceanospirillales > Oleiphilaceae > Oleiphilus > Oleiphilus sp. HI0128. The sequence goes on from NZ_LWGG01001415.1 coordinate 34,861, forward strand.
CTCAGACCAAAATCTACTAGCAGAGAATTGTCGCGCCATAACCAAGCAGGCATCACCAGCCAAGACACTGCCCCATGCAACTACCAAGGCTGTACCATGATAAAATGGCAAGGTCACATAAGCTCGGTCACGCGGTGTCAGCTGTAAACATGCCAGTCCCGCACCACCAAAGGCTTTCATAAAACGTCCATGAGTCAAAATAGCCGCTTTCGGCAGCCCGGTCGTACCAGAGGTATAAAAATAACAGAAAGCCTCGGAAGGACGACTCCTCAAGGTACTACCCGGATTCTCTGAGCTTTCTTTCCTCTGCACCGCCGCAAGATCTGTCCAGCCATCAGGCAAAGCATCAGGGTCAACATCACTAAGCAAAGTGTCAGCATCATCAAAGAAAAAGCGAGCATTACTAGAAACAGGAAGACTACTCTCTACCTCAGAAATCGCTGAAAATAGCTCTCGCCCGACAATAATTGCTTTAGCATCGACGAGCTCAAAACTGTGGCGTAACACCGCGGCGCGCTGACTGGTATTGATGAGCGCACTCACGGCCCCTATTTTGGCAATCGCAGCAACACAGGCCAATAGCTCTGGGCGATTCTCCATAAAAACAGCAATGACATCACCTTTGCCGTAACCAGAGTTCAGAAGTGATCGCGCAAGTCGGTTAACCCACTGATTGAAGATCTGGTAAGTAAATTCCCGCTCTTCGAAAATTAACGCAAGCCCTTGCGGATTTCTTGAGGCCGACTGCTCAAGACAAACCCCCATCCCGGCAGGGTAATCACCTGGTTTTCGGCTCGCGATATACATTCCCTTGACTCTCTTGGGCGTACCTTTGATAAAAGCCGGTAGCTTAGAAACAAAACGAGGAAATGAGATGGTATTCGCCACTGCTTCAGTATCTGCGTTACACTTGGATATCGGGGCCATAAATTAGCTCTTTTTATTAGTTCGGCGCTTTACATCATCGGAAATTTACTTAGGAAAGACACTCATCTAATCGGCGAATAATTGATTTCTCAATTTTGGATTTAAGAGGCATAAGTAAGAAACCCAGCTCCATTTTCAGGTCAACCTGTTGTGGTAGCACTGTCATTCGCCCCTTAGCTCCAGCACCTTTGAAGCGCACTGTATCACCTTCCCAATGATATTTAACACCAAATTCCTCAGCCAAACTGACGACCATATCTTCGGAAATCTTCTTAATTTCATCGTGAGCCAAATGATGCTCTCGAACAACCTGTATCACTGACATATATTTTTCTCTAATCTGTTTACTGCTCTAGCCCTAACTTTGAACTTCTTCCAAAACGCGGCTCAATTAGACGCCCTAAATCTTTAAGCTAACGAAGCGCTTTCTATTCGGGCGAAACCCGACAGTTTACCTCGATTGCTCTTGATGCAAAACAACTGCCTAGCAAAGTTCATTCATTTACCTACAAGTCATGATAGTTTTCCTGACACAGCAGAGTTAGAATGAGCACAATTTTTAGATCCGCGTTACATATAGATGAGTATAGCCCATGACCCAAGAGTCTCACACACAAGATTCACAGGCCCAGCAATCACAAGATGACACTACCCACTTTGGCTTTAAAAATGTCAAAGCTGAAGAGAAAGCAGGAAAAGTCGCTGATGTTTTTCATTCGGTTGCCAGCAAATACGACATCATGAATGATTTGATGTCTTTAGGCATTCACCGCGTATGGAAGAAGTTAACGATCGAATCCAGTGGTGTCCGTCCGGGACATAAGGTCTTGGATATTGCAGGTGGAACGGGAGACCTGACCATGCAATTCTCCAAACGCGTTGGTGAACAAGGGCAAGTTATTCTCGCCGATATTAATTCATCCATGCTGAATGTCGGGCGTGACCGTTTACTAGACAGAGGCTACGGCAGCAACATCGATTTTGTTCAAGCCAACGCCGAAACACTCCCTTTTCCAGACAACTATTTTAATTGTGTCAGCATCGCCTTTGGCCTTAGAAATGTGACAGATAAAGACAAGGCACTAGCCTCAATGGCACGCGTATTAAAACCAGGCGGCAGACTATTGGTTCTTGAGTTTTCCAAGCCAAAGAATGACCTGCTCAGTAAAGTTTACGACCAGTACTCTTTCAAGGCTCTGCCTTTAATGGGGCGTTTGATCACCAATGATAGTGAAAGCTATCAATACTTGGCAGAGTCTATTCGCATGCACCCTGACCAGGAAACCTTAAAAGGTATGATGGAAAACGCAGGCTTTGCCAATTGTCGTTATCACAACATGAGCGGCGGCATTGTTGCTCTACATACGGGTATAAAACCTTAAGATGAGCCTTATGGACACTAAGCGGCTAACTAAAATTGCAGTTACTATTGAAAGTGCAATCAATACAGCTCTTTCAATGGACCCTGCGGCTCAGAAACATTTAAAACGCCTTAGAGACTGTGTGCTAGCCATTAGTGTCAGTTCCCCTAGCAAAGTTATCTATGTGGGCGTTGAAGAGCAAAACGAAGCCCAAAGTAACGAGTCAGACGATAACACCCAAGTGGTTTATCGAGTTGCCATACTCCCCGCTCAGGACCATTCCAGCGTTCAGATCAAAGGTTCCTTACTGTCCTTTATTAAACTTGCTAGCTCTAAGGACAAAAGCTTACTCTTCAAAACCAACGAAATTCAACTAAGTGGCGAATCTGTCAGAATTCAACAAATTCAGGCATTCCTTAGCATCGTCAGTGTTGACTGGGAAGGCATTCTCGCTTCTGTTATCGGCGATATTCCCGCACATATTATCGGCACCTCTATTCGCCAAAGTTTGAGTTTTGGCAAAAACCTGACTCAATCTTTGATCAGAGATGCGGAAGAGTTTATTAAGTATGAATTACGCCTGTTTCCAAATAAGGCTGCTGCTAAAAAGCAATTTGCAGCGATCGACAAGCTCTATCAGGCAAGCGAAGCTTTAGAGAAGAAAATTAAGGCTCGACTTGGTGATAAGTCAAATCAAGATAGCACTGTTAGCCAAGAGCAAACGACCAATTAACGCATAAATAAGAGATCAATAAACTCCGTGTCGAAGTTATTACTACTTACCAAACTCCGCAGAATATTCGTGATTCTGTGGGTCATTAGTCGCTACCGCCTAGACGAGTTTATTCCGCTTGCTCAGCTCCCCTTAAGCGCCAGACTACTTCTAATTCTTGCACCTTGGCACTTTTTTCCAAAACCGAAGATGTCTCGCGGTGAGCGAATCCGCTTAGCTTTGGAAACTCTGGGCCCTATCTTCATTAAGTTTGGACAGATACTCTCTACCCGACGCGACTTGCTACCTGATGATATTGCGGATCACCTCAAAAACCTACAGGATCAGGTCACGCCGTTTTCAGGAGCTATATCCAAGGCTTTAATTGAAAAAGGCTTGGGGAAGAAGGTTGGAGAAGTATTCCAAGAGTTTGACGATGAACCACTAGCTACCGCTTCCATTGCACAAGTACATAGCGCCACGCTACATTCAGGTAAAGAGGTAGTCGTCAAAGTCATTCGTCCTGGCATTGAGCGAACCATCGACCAAGATATTGCCGTCATGCTGTTCTTTGCTCTGGTTCTGGAAAACTATTGGGTGGATGGTAAGCGACTTCACCCGGTACAGGTCGTAAGAGATTATGAAAAAACAATTTACGATGAGCTCGACCTGCAAAGGGAAGCAGCAAATGCCTCCCAGATCCGTAGAAACTTTCTAGATTCTGAACTGATCTACATCCCGGAAATTCATTGGGACTACACTAACCAGCACGTTCTGGTCATGGAACGGGTGTATGGTATTCCTGTTGCTGACGTTGACGCGCTGAGAACCGCCGGGGTCAACCTGAAAGCACTTGCCGAACGCGGCGTAGAGATCTTCTTTACTCAAGTATTTCGCGATAGCTTCTTTCATGCTGACATGCACCCTGGAAACATATTCGTCTCGTCAAAGAATCCTCACAACCCGCAATACATTGCCATCGACTTTGGTATCGTTGGCACACTAACGCCTGAGGATCAAAACTACCTCGCACGCAATCTGCTCGCCTTCTTCAAGCGTGACTACAAAATGGTTGCCGAGTTACATATTTCATCAGGCTGGGTTCCTGAGGACACACGTGCAGACGAGTTTGAATCAGCCATCCGTACGGTTTGCGAGCCTATTTTCGAACGCCCGCTAAAAGACATATCCTTTGGACAGTTTCTGCTGCGCTTGTTCCAAACAGCGCGTCGCTTCAATATGGAAGTTCAACCCCAGCTTGTACTGTTGCAAAAAACCCTACTAAACATCGAGGGCTTAGGGCGGCAGCTCTATCCAGACCTGGATCTTTGGAACACGGCACAACCTTATCTAGAAAAATGGATGAAACAGCGCATCGCACCACCTGGTGTTTGGAAAAACGTTAAACAGCACTTGCCTGAGTGGCTTGAACAGTCACCAGAAGTGCCCAAGTTGATATTTGATGCCATGAATCAAATTAAGCACTTAGATAGCTTTACACAAAAGCGCGAACAGCAAACTATCCAGCTAAAAAATGACATAAATCTACAGCGCAAACAAACAAAAGACTATATGATAGGTGGTACCTTGTTGGTGCTAGCCATTGCCCTAAGTAAACCAGACACACAGCAGTGGTTAACAAATTTAACCTGGTCTGAAATCGGGCCAGCAATAGTCGGTGCGTACTTTATATTCCGCACCAAACGAATCACGAAATAACAGGCAGTTTAGTTACCATGTCTACGGTTTTAGAACAGTTAACAGAAGTTTTGGCCGAGCGTCGACAAGCCGATGCCAGCAGCTCTTATGTTGCCAGCCTACACGCCAAAGGCTTAAATAAAATATTGGAAAAGGTCGGTGAAGAGTGCACCGAAGCAATTCTTGCAGCCAAAGATGCTCAGGATGACGAAGGTAAGAAAGCCTTAGTCTATGAAACCGCTGATTTATGGTTTCACAGCCTGGTAATGCTTTCACACCTGGACCTCGAAGCTAAGGACATCCTTCAAGAACTTGAGCGTCGTTTTGACTTATCAGGCCTTGAAGAAAAAGCATCTCGTAAACAGAAATAGGAGAAGGTTATGGGTATCAGTCCAATGCAGCTACTGATTATATTATTGATCGTAGCACTTATTTTCGGCACCAAGAAACTACGCAATATGGGCGGAGACTTGGGTGGCGCCGTAAAAGGCTTTAAAAAAGCCATAAAAGATGATGAGAAAGCCGCTGTAGAAAAGAAAGACAGCGACATCATCGAAGGCAAAGCTGAAAAAGTCGAAAGCAATGATAAAGAGCAACAAAAGTAACCCTGATCAGGCACTAGCTATCGAATACTATGTTTGACGTTGGTTTTTTAGAGCTCGTCTTAATCGCTATCATCGGCCTATTGGTTTTAGGACCCGAGCGCCTGCCCGTTGCCGCTAGAACTCTGGGTCGCTGGTTTGGCAAAGCACGCCGCATGACCAGCCAGTTCACTCAGGAAATAAATCGCCAGATAGAACTCGAAGACCTAAAAAGCGAGCTTAAAAAGCAGGGCGAGAGTTTGGACATTAATGAAGATGTCGAAATGATCCAGAATACCGTTAAAGACGCCCTCAAAGAAGCTGAAGAGTTCGAGCCCTTACCAAGAGATGAGTATGACAAGCTGTTTCAGGCACCAAAAGAGCCTGATTCGTCAAAAGACCTTCAAAGCAATACGCAAAACGACAAGCCTAAGCAGTCATAACATGGCCTCCGTAATAAGCTAAGCATAGTAAAGACATGAGTAAGACTTCTGACAACGCAACTGAAAACGACACTGTAGTCGACCAAGGCCAGCCTCTAATCAGCCATCTGATAGAATTGCGCACACGCCTCCTGCGTTCTGTGCTTTGCGT
>NZ_LWGG01001416.1:0-27908 GCF_001635365.1 Oleiphilus sp. HI0128
ATGTTTTTTGGCTCTTAAGGTTTAGGGCTCAATATTCGGCAGGGAGTGCTCGTTTCTTTTCATACATTCCTCCGTTTAAAGTTTTAGGGTAGGTGGCACGTTTTCCCACTGTTCCGCTCTACTGTTTAAGCTTCTCAAGCACATTTTAATTTGTAGAGGCTTCGTCAATGGTGTGTTCCTAGGGAATCCGGTAAAGTCGCCATCTGCGGTGTTTTTGTCTCTGGGCAAGCACTTTGGTTTTAACGTGGTGTTTGGTGTAGTTGGGAGTTCTAAAACATCTAACCAGTTCATCAAACATCACTCCGGCCACAAAGAAACGTGGCCTGCGTTGGACGCACGATAGAGCCGTGCGCCGTTTATAAAAGCGTTAGAACTTTTTAATCAGATTGTAGATCAACCTAAAATGGATATAGAAAAAAAAGAATTTTGGGGTACAACGAAAGCTTCATCTTTAGCAACATACGGCTTTCTCATAGGGTTAATTAGCTGTTATTTTGCTTTAACTCAGCATGTAGCTTTATTGTTAGTATCAATCTTGTGCGTAGGCTCAATATTTTATGCGCTTACCACCAATTATCGACAAGGCTTTAATGTCAGGTGGCGGCTAGCTAATTTTATATTTCACTGTGTCTTTTTATTGGCCTTAGTTTCAGGGGTTGGCTTTGTATTATTTCTACTTTATGCGTAGTAAAGTTCTAACAAGTTTAGCCAGCATCGCCCCAGCAAAAAGACGCTGGGGCTGGACCTCGCTGCGCTCGGCCGCTGCTAAAGGCGTTAAGTGTCCGAGTGGTTGTCTGGTTGTCTGGTTGTCTCTTAAAGTATTTGTTACTTTTCGTAAGTAGCTGGCTTGCTGTAGAGAATTTAATGTGGTCTACACTATGGCTATCGGGTAAGTTTAGTATGAGACTATCGTGAATAGCTTGCTATGAATAAGGGGGAAAGGATATGAAACTGCGTATTTTTAGAATGCTTCTGCTTTTTATTCCAGTCGTGTCCATTAGCTATGCGTCATCAACTAGTGATCAAGCAAAGGAAATTACCTTAGTTGCAGATCAATGGTGCCCCTATAACTGTGTTCCTGGCACAGAGAGACCTGGCCTTTTGGTAGAGATTGCAAATTATTCCTTTTCGCAGGAGGGGTATAAGATAAATTATATCGTTAGGCCCTGGATTCGTTCAATTTTGACTGTCCGTAATGGTGACTATGNNGGANTNCCTAGGAACACACCATTGACGAAGCCTCTACAAATTAAAATGTGCTTGAGAAGCTTAAACAGTAGAGCGGAACAGTGGGAAAACGTGCCACCTACCCTAAAACTTTAAACGGAGGAATGTATGAAAAGAAACGAGCACTCCCTGCCGAATATTGAGCCCTAAACCTTAAGAGCCAAAAAACATTTAACGCCTTGGTGACATGCGCCGCCAGGCGTCATGTTGACCAACTTGTTATGTGTTCCCCAGGGTCTCGCGACGCCAATTCGTCAACACTTTCCTTTGAAAGAATAATATTCCCAAAATAGGCTGCGTCGCAATGATTGCCCCATTCCATATAGTAAACCAAATGGCATATACCACTCTCATCCACCTTGATTAGAATGGTATAACCAAGATCACCTTGCGCAGATGCATGGAAATGTATCCAATCACCAAAGATGTCAAGCGTACCCTCTATATCATATATTTTTCTGATAAAAAGAGCTTCGTCGTCGACAGGCATAACTTCCTGAATAGCTGAGCGGAATAATATAACTCTTTCTATATTGACCTTAATCCAAGCAAATTTTTCTCTTTTTTCAAAAACCTTAACAATCTTAACTTTAACGAAAGCTGACTCTTCTATCTCTTCTGGATGACAATCCCAGCCATTGTAGTGTGCTAATGCTGGTGTATATAAGGACCAAAAAGTAGCGTCAGATTGCTCTGAGAAAGGGCCTTGAATCCGTATAACTCTCGTAGAGCCTTCGGTTGGAATTACGTTCGATCGTTTCCATTTTTCTGACGTTGCCTCGGATGGTATTGCGTCCATCTCATCACTCCAGGACACAACATCATCCGAATACCCTGAAAATTCGAATACAGGATAGGAAGGATGCTCCTTATCAACGTATTTTCTGCATGCACCACAATAGAAATTTAGCTTCATTACACACCGTCACACATAACGCCTTGCGAATGGGCGAGCGACGCGCAGCAAAGCGAGTCCAGCCCCGGGTATTTTTCCGGGGCGAACATTGCGCAATTGGTTAGCTGAACAATTTCTAGTTATTTCGCATGGACTTATATTGTTCAAGAAAACTCACACCCTGTTTAGAATACTTGAGGTATATGAAAAAAGCGGCGTAAAGTGCCATAAAAATACCTGCAAACCAATATATTGCGCTATCTGATAACTGCCCATCAAGGTAAAGCCTAATACCAAATAACGAAGAACCAAAGGACACATAACAGAAAATAATTTTTTGCGCCCAGCTATTACCAGCAACGGTTTTGAGGAACGCTTTATCTCCAAGCAACGCTGCCATAAACGAGCCAGCATATAGTACAAAGAACGCTACTTTTCCTTGAAATATGCTAACTAAGATGAAACACGGAGTAAGTAGCAGAGCCGCTAGAATACCTTGTAGCGATTTGGCAGCCTTAGTACTTTTGTATAACTCTGGATTTTGAAACTTAGCCGTAACATCGCCGCTAGCACCTTTAGGGCAACCACATTTAGTGCATTTATTTGCGCTTTGTTCAACAATCACAGAACACGCATTGCAAATCCAGTTTGACACTTAAATAAATTCCTTATTACAGCTAACATTTGAATCTACGACATAAGGTCGTATATCCACCTGTCGTATATCCTTTTTTTAAAATCGTTCTGATATTACTCGAATCATACACCATGACTGGATTCCGCAGAAGTCCGAGATTCAAAAACTATTAAGAAATGCGACACTATGTCGTATATCGTGATTTTACACCAGTTTCTTAGCCACTTGTTTTATATACAGTTTTTGATTCGTTCTTGTAAGTTCTCAGGATATACGACAGGCGGTCGCTTTTTAAGTCAAAAGGTACTAAATCTAGCTGAACGAAAGCGAATTCTCGATGCTAGGGAACATCAGCTTTAACTACTAAAGTAATGTCCACCTTATCCATGACTACAATTTATCAAACAAACTCTTCCCACCTTTTGGAAAGATTCGCATACCCTCCCCACTCAATATTAACCACAGCGGCCCACCAGGTTTTAGTGCTTTAGTAGGATGTCCAAATTATTTAACCTAGGTGGGTATAACTAAAAATTTGGACTAAGCCTTAACTTAGCGTCAGTCACTTTGGCCCCTTCAAAATAACAAGCCAGATACCAGTAGCTAAATCTGGTTTTTTCCAAAGGTTTAATCTCTTTTGGTTTGAATGGATTTTCAATTATTTAGTGTACTTGTTTTTTTCTAAATAATGTTCGATCAGCCGATGTTCTGGGGTGTTTAGCAAATGTTCGTCTATATTTTCTAACCAATTAATATCATTCAAAGATTTATCAATTGGGGCGCGCAATGCGATTGGTGTCATTTCTGAGTAATGATTGAGAATGGTGTCGATGTCATTACACCTCTGAAAGCATGTTGTTAATGCGTTAGCCATGTTAAATGCTGTTTGCAAACCAACGCCCGCGCTATAGTGGAAAGAAAAAGCCGCATCGCCAATTAGAACCATATTTTCATGGAAAAGGTGTTTAACGGTATTCATCTTGAAAGAAAACCAGGGCAAATTGGTAGAAACCAAGTCAATTTTGTCTTCTTCGCTGGTGAATATCTTATTAAGATGGGGGATAGCTTCGGCTGGGCTTTGCTGGAGAAAGCGACTCGATTGAAAGCACTTTTCGGTCATTTCAATGATAACAGCCTGCCTGGTGTCCGTTAGGGGGTAGGAGGACAACTGAATGAAGCCGGTAGATGTTTTAATGACGTAAAACCTGACATTTGTTTGAGGTTTTGGTGAGTCGTTATAAAACCAAGTAAACTTTATTTTTGCTTCATGCTGCTGTGTGACAAATTTAGCCGCATATTCTTTTCGTACAATGCTGTTTACGCCATCTGCTCCAACCAATAAGTCGCAGGAATCTTGTAGCTGACTTAGCTCAGATGGAAGCACTTTTTTCTCTTCGATAGTTATTCCGAGTGACGTAGCTTTATTTCTGAAATAGCGCATCAATTCAAAACGGGAAACGCAGTGTCCATCAGAAAACTTAAAGGTTTGGCAGTCGTTATTGGTTTTTACGGTGGCTTGTGAGAGTCTCGGCGGAGTGTTATTCGCAAAGAGTGATGTGAAATAATCCTCATCCAAATGCGCTAACAAATCTTTGGTCAGCCCCTGTAGCGTGTAGCCTAAACCAAATGAGTTGATTGATTCATTTTTAGCCTCATAAACGGTGATGTCAAAGCCAGGATTGAATTTTTTCATGGCACTCGCAAAATAGAGCCCGGCCGGCCCACCGCCAATGATAATAATTCTCATATTCTCATATTCCTTTTATGCCAACCGGTACTACTACCGAGCATGTTTAATCTTTGTTAATCTTTACATTATAAACATTAAAGACTTAGCTTTACACCTGAATTCTACAATTTGTTTCTTTAACCGTTTTAGGTATTAAGCCAAGCTAAGTAAACTTGACGATGATTTGGTGAGCCATCAAATTCTTTATTACGCAAATCGCACAAAGCAAACACTAGTTTAAAGGCGCGGCGACAAACTTGTAGCCGTGCCTGTCATTGATATAGCCAATGCCATTTACAGCCATATTGAGATACCAGAAAACAGTAACTGGCCACTAAATATTAGCAACGGTACAGAAAGCGACTTAAGCACGACAGCGTAAACTCTCGGGTTGAACCGCTCTCCTAAGGCTTTAATAAAGAGAGCCACAGAAAATTTCGTAATACACAGACTAAATAATGTACAAACAATAAATACAACAGCCTCTATATTAGAGCCCATGAAAATATAGCTACTGCCAATAGTTAGCCAAAATATATACGGTGCTGGATTTAGGAAGTTAATTTTTACTGCCGTAGCTAAGCTTGAGCTTTTGCTACCCCCGACACTAGGGTCGATGTTGTTTGGAGTTTTAAGTATTTTGTATGCAATAAGAGCTAGGTACATAGAGCCAAAGACAGAAATCGCAGAGATAAACAAGCCTATATCATTAAGCTGCAACGTTAACAGCAATGCCAGAAGTATAATTGGCCCATCGGTTACAATAGGTGCAAGGCTAGCCATAAACCCATTGTAATTACCTTTTGACATGGTTTGATGAATCACAAACACACCTAAAGGCCCCGGTTTCAGCCCTGCCACTAAGCCAAAAGTTAATGCTGCTAATGCGAAATACATGATATACCCAGTAGGTTACAACCCTACTAATAATGGCGAAGAAACAGGGTGGTTTTATTTGGAACGAAGGCTTCCCTGCATATAAGTAGTTGCATACTTAACCTGCTTATTGTTCATACTGTCCAAGAGTTATAAAACCTGTATTCGTATGGATACTTTGTTCATTGTAATAACTACCCAAATAGTAACTCAAGGTCATACTTAATTCATATTGGTTGATTATAGATTTGAGTCAACGAGCTTTTTTGCCTAGCCATTATCAGTATCTAATACGAAGCTAAGCTTGGCATCACAAAGGTTGGTTTTAGCCAGTGTGCGTATTTCTTTTGCCAGTTGGCGATAAAAGCCCCGATTAGGACAATTCTGGCGCCATGCTAAAACGTGCATTCTTGATAAATTTAGCTGATCAATATCTCTAACGCTTGGCTGACTAATATTGATGATATCTGCCGCACCACGAAATATTGCAGACTCTGCAAGGCAGACAAAGTATTCCAACTGTCTTAGTGTCGGGGTTTCATGAGCCATTACAAGCGCAAATCCTCTATCAGTGTACTTTTCTATGATAGATTAATACTATCAATATAATTGTAGTACTTCTATTGAGCTATCAGTATCCGCAGTGCATATTACGCGAGCTTGAACTTCAATACCCAGCGTAAAAGCAATGGTTTATGAGCGTTTTTTTCAAGCATTACGTTGACAAGTTGAAACTATACGACTAGCTTCAAATAGAGATAAATTGTTGCGCTTTCACAAGAAATTTAGCTCTGGTTAGAGTGTTACCACCATTGACCTCTTATAATGATTGAAAATACCATATAAAAAATGTTACAAATCAACGTTCCCCAGCTAGCTATGATTCGAATTAACAATAAAGCCGGTATTCATTAAATGCATATATTTAAATGGGCAGTACTACTTTCAGCGTTCTGGTTGTTACTTTCTGGCTACATCCAACCACTATTACTTAGTTTCGGAGCCGTTTCTGTCATCATCGTACTTTTTGTCTTAAAACGTATGGATGAAGTAGATGAAGAGCCACAAGAGATTGGGACAGGTTTACGATTAATTCGATACATTCCATGGCTAATTGGGCAGATCATTGGCTCTAGCGCCCACGTTACAAAACTGATCTGGACTTCGTCAAATAAGGTTTCGCCAAGCTTGGCGAAAATAGATATAAAAGAAATACCTCCGAGCAATCATGTTTTATACGCAAATTCCATAACACTCACACCTGGCACCTTAAGCGTAGATTTGGAGGATGGTGAACTGACTGTTCACGCACTGCAAAAGTCCTCGTTAGAAGAACTCGAACAAGGTGCTATGGAAAATAAAATCGCCGGGATATGGGGTAATAACAAGTGACAGGAATATACGCTGCTGTTTGTATCGCTATTTTGGTTGTTATGGCTATCGCTTTGGCCAGAGCATTCGATGCGCCAACCGTTTACGACCGTATTCTAGGAGTAAACATGTTTGGCACCAAGACTGTTCTTTTTATTGCGGCCGCCGGTTATATGATGGGACGCCCAGACTTCCTGGACATTGCCATTGTGTACGCATTAATCAACTTTACAGGGATGGTTGCGGTACTTCGCTTTTTCGAATACACAGCGCCAATTGAATAAAACTTAAATAATAATGGTTGGACATGTTTGTCTTAGATATTGTTAGTAGCCTCCTGCTAATAGCAGGCGTTTTCTTCGGCTTAAGTGGTGCCGTTGGACTTTTTAAATTCCCGGATTTCTTCACTCGCGTTCACGCAGCGAGTGTCACGGACTCTATTGCAGCCATTCTGATCATAGGCGGTCTCCTCTTGCAGACGTCTTTCGATTTAAATACCGCAAAACTTTTATTCATACTGGTGTTTTTGATGCTTACCAGTCCTACCGCTTCTCATGCTCTTGCTAAGTCAGCCCGTCATGGCGGCTTACTTACAATTGCTGAAACCAAGAAAGAACAACAGGAGCAAACGCACTAATGGCCGAACTGATCGACTTGGTACTGCTTGCTATGTTGGCGCTCACTGCTTTACGCATTATATTTTTGAAAGATTTATTTGCTGTCGTCATGCTCTTCGGAATATATAGTTTTCTGTCAGCATTGATATTCGTAAACCTTGACGCAGTTGATGTCGCGTTCACCGAGGCATCGGTTGGTGCGGGCATATCTACAGTACTCATGCTTGGCACACTGGCATTAACTGGTAGAAAGGAAAAGCAAAGTGCCCACTCTTCAATCCTCCCTTTGGTTGTAGTCTGCGTAACCGGCGCTGCCTTGATCTACGGCACGCTCGACATGCCTCCCTTTGGGCACCCTGACAACCCAGTACACGAACATGTCGCTCCACGCTATATAGAAGAGTCACCTAAAGAAGTCGGATTACCGAACATGGTGACATCAGTACTTGCAAGCTATCGTGGCTTCGATACTTTAGGAGAAACGGTTGTTGTATTTTCAGCAGCAATTGGTGTCTTAGCATTACTTGGCGTAAGGCGCCGCGAAGAAAGTGATGCGCCAGAATCTGGTTTAAAAGCGCACCACGTACTGCACGTTGTTGCCAAGCTAATTATTCCCTTGGTTATACTGTTTGCACTGTATGTTCAATTTCATGGTGATTTCGGCCCTGGGGGCGGTTTTCAGGCCGGTGTCATCGCTGCTGCGGCTTTCATTTTGTACGCTTTAGTCTTTGGGACACCAAGCTCATTTGAAGTAGTAAGCCCAAAGTTTTTGCAATTAATGGCCTCTTTTGGCGTACTGCTTTACGCCAGCGTTGGCTTGTACAGCATGCTTAAGGGCGGCCAATTCCTTGATTACAACAAAATCGCAGCAGACCCAATCGCTGGCCAACACTACGGTATAATTATCATTGAACTTGGTGTTGGTATTACAGTGTTTGCCGTTATGCTTAGTATTTTCTATGCCTTCGATAGCCAGGCTGAGAGGTCTAACATCCAGTGAACTTTATTCTCGATTACTACAATTACTGGATCGTCGTATTTTTGATGATGACCGGTTTCTATATCGTTATATCCGCAAATAACCTGGTCAAAAAGGTCGTTGGTTTAAACGTCTTTCAGACCTCAGTTTTTATGCTTTACATTTCTATGGGTAAAGTCACTGGCGGCACCGCACCAATTGTCGTCGAAGGGGTTTCTCAATACTCTAACCCCCTCCCTCATGTTTTGATTCTCACAGCAATTGTTGTCGGCGTTGCGACAACGGCTGTGGGGCTTTCACTAATTGTTCGGATCAAACGGGCTTACGGCACAGTTGAAGAGAACGAATTTGAAAACAAGGATGATGCCATCTAATGCTTGACCAACACCTGGCTGTGCTTCCTATAATTTTGCCCCTGATAGCAGCACCTATCACACTCGTTTTGGGCCGTTCAATACTATCTTGGTGTTTTGCCACGCTAATAAGCGCTTGGGCCTGCCTGGTCTCGTGGCAGCTATTAGTTGCAGCTCTATCTGATGGCGCACTTAGCTATGCTGTCGGTGGCTGGCCACCACCCTGGGGGATAGAATTACGTATCGATGCCGCTAACGCGTTTATTCTGTTAGCCGTATCAGCGCTTTCAACACTTGTTCTAATTTACTCAAAGGACAGTATTGAAAAAGAAATCGACCCATCAAAACACTCACTATTCTACACTGCACACCTACTATGTCTTGCCGGCCTTTCTGGCATACTAGTTACTGGTGATGCCTTTAATCTCTTCGTGTTTCTTGAGATTTCCTCGCTTGCAACCTATACCCTTGTTAGCCTGGCTTCGGATCGACGCTGCTTAACTGCTGCTTTTCGCTATCTAGTGATGGGAACGATCGGTGCAACGTTTATCCTGATAGGCGTTGGCATGCTTTATATGAAGACAGGCACCCTTAACATGCTAGACCTTGCAGGCCGTATCGACGTATATGACAGCAGCCGCACGATCAATACCGGGCTCGCATTTATTATGGTCGGCGTCAGCATCAAGCTTGCTTTATTCCCATTACATATGTGGCTTCCTCCCGCTTATACCCATGCGCCCTCAGCTGTTACCGCGTTTTTGGCCAGCACAGCGACTAAAGTTGCAGTGTATGTGATGATTCGTTTCATCTTTACAATATTCGGGGCTGACCATGTTTTCACCGATATGGGCATGGATCTAATTTTGATGGTCTTGGCTGTCGTCGCAATTTTCAAGTGCTCTTACATGGCAACCGTGCAGAGCAACGTTAAAACAGTCCTTGCTTATAGTAGTGTTGCGCAAATTGGTTATATGATTCTCGGACTGAGCTTAGTCAGCGTAACAGGTTTGATGGCGGGACTTATCCACATATTTAACCATGCACTCATGAAAGGAGCTTTGTTTATGGCCGTCGGTGCCGTCTTTTATCGCGTAGGCTCTGTTGATATAAAAGCGTTCAGAGGTTTGGGCAAACACATGCCTTTAACCATGGCGGCATTCACAATTGCTGGCCTGAGTATAATCGGCGTACCGCTCACCGTTGGTTTTGTAAGTAAATGGTATCTGGTGACAGCAGCGCTAGAACAAAATCATTGGGTACTTGCTGCACTTGTACTTGCTGGCTCATTGTTAGCGGTAATCTATATTGGCCGGGTATTAGAGGCTGCGTATTTCCAAAAACTACCAGAATCACAAAACCCTAATAATATTAAAGAAGTTCCCTGGCTAATGCTGGCTCCGATGTGGGCACTTGTATTGGCAAACATTTATTTTGGTATCGATACAAGCTTGACTACCGACGCTGCAAATAGCGCATCTCAATGGTTATTCCAGAATACAACCTTAAGTATTAATGCTCAGGAGGTTTCTCCATGAACCTCTGGCAAGGTATTGAGCCATCACAGCTGATCACCCTCTCGATTCTTGTACCTTTTATTGGTGCGTTAATCGTTATCGCAACAGGTAAGAACCCAAACATCAGAGAGGCTGTCACATTAAGTACAGCAGCTATCTTATTCTCTATCGTATTAGCAATTACCGACTATACCTTTCAGGGTGTTGCCCTTAAGCTTGATGTTATCGACTTATTTCCAGGTCTTGGGATCAGCTTTGAAGTTGAACCCCTTGGCGTACTTTTCGCTATTGTAGCGAGCTTCTTGTGGATCATTACCAGCATCTACGCGATTGGTTATATGCGAGGCCACAATGAAGAAAACCAAACTCGATTTTTCTGCTGCTTCGCACTGGCGATCAGTTCCGTTATGGCAATTTGCTTCTCAGGCAACCTGCTAACACTATTCATATTTTATGAAGTATTAACACTGTCAACTTACCCACTAGTAACACATGCTGGGACTGAAGCAGCCAAGCAAGGCGGCAGAACTTACCTCGGCATCTTGCTTAGTACATCAATCGCATTTTTACTCTTTGCTGTCTTGGGTACTTACAGCTTAACAGGCACATTGGATTTCCAAGCAGGTGGAATTTTTGATAATTCACACAGCAAGGCCGTCCTTAGCGTTCTACTCGTTCTATTCTGCTATGGCATTGGTAAAGCAGCCATTATGCCTTTCCATCGCTGGCTACCTGCCGCAATGGTTGCGCCAACACCGGTTAGTGCACTGCTACACGCTGTCGCTGTCGTAAAAGCGGGCGTGTTTAGTATCCTAAAAATAATTATTTATATCTTCGGGATCGACCAGCTTAAAGAGCTCGCAACCACAGATATTATGCTCTATATCGGCGCTGCCACGATACTGCTCTCGTCTTGCATTGCTATGACTAAGGACAACCTGAAAGCTAGACTGGCCTACTCTACAGTAAGTCAACTAAGCTACATTGTCGTGGGTGCTCTGCTTGCTTCATCTATCGCCCATGCCGGTGCTGCCTTACATATCGCCACACATGCTGTTGGTAAAATCACCCTCTTCTTCTGCGCCGGTGCAATTATGGTTGCCAGTCACAAAAAGAACATCAGCGACATGGTGGGACTTGGCCGGCAAATGCCACTCACCTTTGCTGCTTTTGCGATTGGTGCAATAAGTATAATTGGCCTTCCTCCTATGGCAGGAACCTGGAGCAAGTGGTATCTGACAATGGGCGCTCTTGAATCTGACAAGCTCATCATTGTCGCCGTGCTAATGATAAGTTCCTTGCTTAATATCGCTTATCTTTTGCCCATCCCAATCAAAGCATTCTTTAATACCCAAGCAAAAGAATCTAAGCCTTGGGCATGGTCGGACACTAAAGAGGCTCCGTTACCAATTTTAATAGCACTTGGCGTGACTTCGTTTGGATGTCTTGCCTTGTTCTTCTATCCTCAACCCCTGATCGATCTAATAAATTTGATTCCAGGTGTATCAACGAATATGGGGGAAGGCTAAATGTCTGATCATCACTCTTCAGATGGCTGGTTCGACAAGCCAGAAAACGTCAAAAAGATGTTAAAAGTATTTTATGTCGCATGTGCTTTGCTAGTGATTGCTGACTTTATTGTTCACCGCCATATTTACCACAGCTGGGAGAACTTCCCTGCTTTTTATGCCATTTACGGCTTTGTAGGCTGTTCTATTCTCGTTTTCATAGCAACATGGATGCGAACCTTTCTGATGCGAGGTGAAGATTACTACGATGAGTAATGTGATTCCATTTCTTCCCCTAATGCTAGGTGCTTTAGCTGCGTTACTATTACGTGGCTGGACACGAAACCTCATCATGTTAGCGGCTCCCATTTTAGGTGCTCTTAACTTGGTCGGCCTAGAGCATGGCGTATTCTGGTCTATGGAGTTTATGGGCTATGCACTAGAGCCAGTTAAGGTTGATAAACTTAGCTTGATGTTTGGCTATCTTTTCCATCTTGCTGCTCTAATCGCCATCATCTACGCCTTGCACGTTAAGGATACTGTGCAGCACGTCGCAGGCCTCGCCTACGCAGGTAGTGCTGTCGGCGCAGTATTTGCCGGTGACTTACTTACCCTTTTCGTCTTCTGGGAGTTACTGGCACTCACATCCGTATTTCTTATTTGGGCTCGTCGAACAGATCGAGCCTATTCTTCTGGTATTCGCTATCTGATCATTCAAGTATTATCTGGCGTTTTGTTACTTGCAGGTCTATTGATCTTCGCGCACGTTAACAATAGCTTACTATTCACTCATATCGGCTTGCAGCATGAGGGCATCGCCCAAGTTGGTGCATGGCTAATCTTTTTCGCCTTCGGAATCAAGTGTGCCTTCCCTTTTATGCACAACTGGTTAACTGATTCGTATCCTGAAGCGACACCAAGCGGAACAATATTTTTAGCCTCGTTCACAACAAAGGTCGCGGTGTATGCTTTTGCTCGGGCCTACCCCGGTGAAGAAATTCTCGTATGGATTGGTGTCACCATGGCATGCTTTCCAATTTTCTTTGCAGTTATCGAAAATGATCTCCGCCGAGTACTTGCCTACAGCCTTATTAACCAAATTGGTTTTATGATTGTGGGGATTGGTATAGGTACCGCCATTGCATTGAACGGTGCCGTTGCCCATGCCTTTAATGATGTTATATTTAAAGGTCTGTTGATGATGACAATGGGCGCTGTCTTGCACATGACAGGTAAAATCAATGGCTCAGAGCTTGGCGGCCTTTACAAGAGCATGCCAAAAACAACCATACTTTGTATTGTTGGTGCTGCGTCTATCTCGGCCTTCCCGCTTTTCAGCGGCTTCGTATCGAAGTCAATGATTATGGCTGCTGCAGTAGCTGAAGGCTATGATGTTGTTTGGTTATTATTACTATTTGCCGCTGCCGGCGTATTTCATCACGCGGGCATCAAGATTCCTTACTTCGCATTTTTTGCTCACGATTCAGGTATCCGTACAACTGAACCACCCAAAAACATGCTAATTGCGATGACCTTAGCAGCCGTTGGGTGTGTTGTACTAGGTACCTTTCCTGCTCAGACTGTTTACGCTCTATTGCCCTGGGAACACAGCTACCAGCCCTACGATATTACGCACGTTCTTACGCAGTTACAGCTTTTGTTCTTCTCGGCTCTAGCGTTTGTATGGTTAAACCTGCGCAATCTATACCCGCCAGAACTACCTTCCACAAATCTGGATGCTGACTGGTTATACCGAAAGCTTGCTCCCGCGTTTGTAAAAAGGCTAGCATGCACGATCTATTGCACCTATGAAAAGATTGAAAAATCACTCGCTTATTCAATTAAGCAAATGATTCAAAACTCTTATGACACCAAAGCTGGAAAACCAAAAGGATACTTTGCAAGGCTATGGCCAACTGAGACCATGGTTGTTTGGGTCGCCATTTTGCTAGCAGTATATTTAATGATTTATTACTTTCCTGAGCTGCTCTAATCGAGCAGCTTTTCAACTAAGTAAATCTTTATTAGCTCCAAGAGTCCCTAGCTAGGTTGTATTCTATTTTGCGTACATAGATCATAATACCTCCGGTTACACTCCCTCGTTTTTTGACATATTTGCCTTCGGTTTCTAGGCTTTATATTAGCCTCTACTCATTACAGGGACTTAAAGCTATGAGATTACCATCCTATTTATTCCGCCTAGTATTACTATGTTTTGCCACCTTTGGCTCCAATATCATATTGGCAGACCCTGTCTGGATCGACGTGAGAAGTAAAATTGAACACACTTTCGACCATATAGATGGTGACCTACGTGCCACCCACAACGAAATCGTTCCTATAGTTAGCCGGCAGTATCCCGACAAAAACACTGAGATTGTTGTTTATTGCGCCAGGGGTGTGCGCGCGGAAAAAGCGAAGAATGCTTTGATTGCAGCCGGGTATAGCAGAGTTACAAATGCAGGTGGCATTGACGATGTGCGGCAGAAACGCAATATTTCAACAGATTAAATTCACCATGCACTACCCGCAAGGTATTAAATAACTTATCCAAGAATAAAATGAGCGCAGGTTAATCTAGCTGATACTTAGGCCGCACTGGCGATAGCTAATTATCGTTAATTATGAGTGGATTACGCCCACAAGACTAATTGTTAGTGCTATCATTATCGAATACGCTAAATTATTAATTGTTCTGAGAAAAGTAGCTGTGACAAAACGTTCTGAGCAGAAACAAAAAACACGAAGAGCTTTATTAGATAGTGCTCTAGATTTATTGAGTCCCGAGCGCGTCTATTCCGGGCTCAGTCTGCGTGAGGTAACACGTGGGGCGGGTATTGCACCAACCTCCTTCTATCGACACTTCGATGACATGAACGACCTTGGTTTAGCCTTGGTCGAAGAGGCAGGTTTAGCATTACGCCAACTTCTTAGAAAGGCTCGCTCCAGAATTCAAGAACAAGGCACTGCAATTGATATTTCTGTCGATACCTTTATTGAATACCTTATGAGCAACACAAACCACTTTCGTTTGTTGTTACGGGAGCATACTGGTAACTCTCAAGAGTTTAGATCTGCGATTAATTTGGAAATTCGACACGTTGTTACTGAGCTTGAAGAATATCTTAAAGTGCGCGCGATAGAAGGAACAAACAAAGCCGCCTTGGATTATCAGACGCGCAACGCTTTAGCGGAAGCTATGGTAACGATTGTTTTTCAGATGGGCGGCAACTGCCTGGACGCCACAAAGACCGAACGCACGAAAGAAGCAGACAAGACAAAGCTTCAGTTGAGAATGCTACTAAAAGGCGCTTATAGCCTCTGAGCACCACTTTATCATTGTGAAACGCTATAGTGGCGAGGACAACATTTCGCCACTATTAGAAAACGCCGATATCCTATAAGTCTCCTGCCCAGGGTCAGTTTGCATTTCACTCCACAACACAAGAAACTTACTATCACTATACTCCTTAAGTGATATCACTCTGTCATTTTGTATTGAACCAAATTGCACAAGCCCAATCTGTGAATATCCGGCTCCCTCTCTGCCAAGTACCGTCACAAAGGCATCATCACCACCAAGTTTGGTTTGATCAGAAAACTGACCATCAGTTTGTCCTGCGACAATAAGCAAGTCGTCTTCATCAGTATTTATCATCGCGACACCAACATCAGCCCCGGATGAAGAAATTTCTGTATAACCAGTCGAATTAAAAGCAGAATCATAACTATAAACCACCACATCCCTGGTTAACGAGCTTGTCACACCTGTGGTTGAGTACTCTAATCCAAGGCCATCAGCTAGCACACTAAAGCCGGAAAGGTCAGAGTCATATCTGATCACCCTTACATTATCATCACGGTTTGAACTTATTTCTGGAAAATCTACATTCTCGCGAGTGAGCTTTGTGCTTACAGAAAGTGAACCAATAGCTCCATCCATCGAACTCGTTCTTATTCCGCTAAGCGAAATCAGGTCTCGATTGCCCGCATCGATGCTTTTTATGTCATCGTCTTCTTCAGTTCCAACAAAGCGATACCAAACAGGTGCATTGTTAGTGATATCAATTTTATAGACAAAGCCGTCGACTCCGCCTCGATTCGCAATATCGGCAGGCTCACCATTCAACATGAACCCAGAGGTATTTCCCGAAACGTACAATTCCTTACCATACAAGCGAGTACTGCTTATGAAATCATCTTCCTCGCTTCCATAATATGAAGTAGACTCGACATCAAACGCGCCGGATTCACTCCCAGCCAAGACCATAACGCCAAAATCGCGGCGTCCAAAAAAACCATCAGCATTTTGCGCTTCCACTTCGTACACAATAACTATTCGATCAACTTCATCCTTACTTGTCGAAATTGATATTGGCTTAAGATTCGTATCTGGAAGCGCAATGACCAAGTCAGACAGGCCGTCAACTAAAGCAATATCGCCAGAACGATGCCTCAAACTCAAGGTAATTACGCTATTAATATTTGAAGTGTCAGAAATTAAGGAAATTACACGGCCATTTGAGTCAATAGTAAAATCTACAGCCTCTTGTCCAATTTCACCTCTTGCAACAACTGCGTTATCGACCCAGTCATTGATAATAAACTCACTTGGCTCTGCATCAATAATATCCTCAATATCTGTACGGATAACTATTTTTTCATCTTCGCTTAAGTCGTCATCGAAATCTTCGTTCTCTAGAATATCAACGGAAATCGCCCCGTTTAGACTACCAGCAGGAATCAGCAAAACTCCGTTTTCAGGGGTAAGCAAATAATCAGACTGCTCCGCTGTTGTTTTATCTGTATCGACATAAATAGCAATTTCAACGTCTGCTACATAGGGTGCCCGTAGGTTAACGGGAATGTTGTAAGAGGAGCCCTCATTTCCTACACTTTCAATATTTGACATTGTTACGCTAGGCTCATTGTCGATAATTTCAATAGTTTTATTTGCTGAAGCAATGTCTATCAGCGCACCTTCTACCGAGGTAAATTCTATTTCAAAGGTCTCATTACTCTCAATTATCCCATCATCAATTGTCTCTACCAACACAAAACAGGCTGACTGCCCAGCCTCAAAGACTACCTTACCATCACCCTCTGCAATTGAACGATAATCAACATCAGGGCGAGCATACTCTATGTTCGAGGCGTTTCTTTCTCGCAGATCTGAGCTGTATTTGGATGTGGTTTTATAATAAGCAGTTGTCCGTTTTGAGACAGGTGCCTCTAATTCAACAAGGAAAGCTGCAGGGTAAACATGCACGCCGTCGACATCCCTACGGCCTAAACTTATGTCACCAACTTGGTTACAAACGAGGGTGTTACCAGCATTATAGGCCGTTACAAGATTATTAATGCTTGCGATAGAGGAAGCCCCCTCGTTGATAATCGAGCCTCCCGAGAAAGAAAGAGCGTTTGCAGCAACAGAGAAATCATATGTTTCAGAAGTTGAATTAATACCATCACTCAATTCAAGCCCGTATGTATAGTTTCTACCTACCAGAGTTTCCGGAGATGCTCCCTCTGGAAACTCTACTAAAGCCTCTAGCTTAAATGCAGGCTTTATTGCGTCATCATCATCAGCGGAAGAGCTAATGTTTTCGATGTACATATCAACAATATTCGTATCGATGTCGGTTACATCATCATTAATTTCAGGATGCTTAACATAGGCCATTTGATATGCACCAGACCCACCAGCAGCACCAAAAGTAAATGTAAATGGACTATCGTAGTATAGGGTTTGGGGTGGGAATCCAAGTATTTCGAGTGGTGGGCTGGATAGCTCGACAGCAGCTATTTGTGGTTCAGAGCTATCACTATCGCCAGTACAGCCACCGATTAGCATTAGACAAACTGATGTAAAAGTTGCTTTGATCAAGACGTGCAAATAATCCATTACTCTACTCATTGTTTTTTTGCGTTGACGTCGCAAATTATTGAATCTATTAAATGATATTAAAAACAGTGAGTAAGTGACAGCTGGACTTTATGGAAACGTCTTATAGTTCACACTTATTTAACTAGTGAGAGCACTTGTTCCTCATTAAGCACCTCGACACCGAGTTTAGCTGCCTTATCTAGCTTAGAACCGGCAGCATCACCCGCAATTAAGTAGTCCGTTTTGCTAGATACACTTGATTGAACTTTGGCACCATTTTCCTTAAGTAGTGCTTTCATCTGGTCACGCCCCATACTTGGAAGCGTACCGGTAATAACAACTTTTTTGTCTTTAAACGCACTTTCAAAGCTTTGCTTTGGCACAATTAAAGGCGCTGGACTCACTCCCAACTCGATTAGCTGGGATATTTTTTGTTGATTGTTCTCGAACTGAAAAAACGTAAATATATTGTCAGCCATTATCGGCCCGATATCATTTAACGCTATCAATTGCTCTTTGCTTGCTTGCATTAAGCGCTCTAGTTTTTCAAACTGCTCAGCCAATAGCTCTGCCGTTGTTTCACCAACCTCTGGAATTCCCAAAGCGAAAATAAATTGAGCAAGTGTACATCGCTTGGATATCTCGATGGCGGATACAATATTTTTTGCTGACTTTTCACCCATACGCTCTAAGAGCGCTAAGTTCTTTGCATCAAGTCTATATAAATCACTTACGTCCTGGATTAGCTCTTTATCAATAAGCTGGTCGATTAACTTATCACCCAAACCGTCAATATCCATAGCCTTTCTACTGGCAAAGTGCTTTATAGACTCTTTTAATTGCGCGCCACAGACAAGTGTGCCGCTACATCGAGCGAGCACGCCATCTTCTTCAATTTCTATAGGGGAATCACAAACGGGGCAGCACTTTGGCAGGACAATATCAACACTATCTGGTGGTCGACGCTCTTTAACACATCGTACAACTTTAGGGATTACGTCACCGGCACGGCGAATGACAACCGTGTCACCTACCCTTATTTGTAAACGCTTAACTTCATCCATATTATGCAAGGTTGCGTTGCTAACGGTCACGCCACCGACAAAAACAGGCTTTAAACGAGCAACAGGCGTGAGAACGCCGGTACGCCCAACCTGAAAGTCAACGCTTTCGAGCACTGTAAGCTCCTCTTGAGCAGGAAACTTATAAGCAACAGCCCAGCGTGGCGCACGCGCAACGAAGCCTAATTCCATTTGGGCTGCAAAATCATCCACCTTAAACACGATGCCGTCTATTTCATAATCGAGTGATGACCTCTTATCGCTAAGCATCTCACAGTAAGCGATACATTCCTCAATATTTTGAAGTTGCTGCATATCGCTATTGACCACAAAGCCCCATTCATTAAGCTTTTCAAGTGTTGAGAAGTGACTACTGGGAAGCCCTAGTCCAGAAGAGTAGCCAACAGAATAGGCGCACATCTTCAATTGCCTTTTCGCTGTCACTTTGGAATCGAGCTGGCGTAAACTACCTGCGGCAGCATTACGCGGATTAACGAACAGTTTGTCTCCGTTCGTTTGCGCTTCTTCATTAAGTCGATTGAATGAAACCAGAGGCATAAATATCTCACCCCTCACTTCTAGTTCATCAGGGAAACCACTACCAAGCAAACGAAGCGGTATTGAGTTGATGGTACGTACGTTGTGAGTAATATCTTCGCCCACTTTTCCATCACCACGAGTCGCACCATAAATTAACTTGCCTTGCTTATAAAAAAGGCTTACTGCAACACCATCTAATTTTGGTTCTGCAACATAACTTATCGTGGCAGAGCCGCTTAGGCGCGCATGTAGTCGAGAATCAAAGGCCTGTAAATCATCAGCAGAAAATGCATTATCCAAAGAAAGCATAGGAATCTTATGCTCAATCTGGGCGAATTTATCGAGCGGTTGGCCGCCAACCCTTTGAGTCGGAGAATCAGCACTAATTAACTCCGGGTACGCAGCTTCAATATCTTGAAGCTCCTTAAATAATCGATCGTATTCGGAATCGGGTACACTTGGGTCATCTAAAACGTAATACTGGTATGCATAGCGTGAAAGCAGCTGGTTTAGCTCGTTTGCGCGTGAGCGCGAGGCATCGATAGATTTGGACATGTAAGGCTAGCGCTGATGTTAGTGAAATTTTCGCTGATTAAAGTTTTACTTTAGACAGCTGGCGGCGTTCAAACTCTTTAATCTTTGAGCGACAATGCTCAATAGTTTGTGGCGTCATCACACTTAGGTTTTCATCCTTAAGTTCGCCTTGCAAGTTTCTAGCAAAACACTGCGCGGTTTCGAGCATAAATTCGAAAGCTTTACTGTAATCCTTAGGCCCAGGCAGGGTCATAAAGAAGCTCACTCCAGGCGTGGATATTTCAGCTAATGTATCTGGATCAAAATATCCAGGTTCGATAGCGTTAGCAACACTAAATTGGATAGGGCTTAACAGGTCATCTTCTTCGTGGCGATGAAAGATAGACATATCACCGTGATCGAGACCACAAGCTTCCAGCAACTGTTTAACATCTGTTCCCGAAAACCCTTTGTTGGTTGTTGCGTGCACATTGATAACGATAACAAGCGCGTGCTTGTCATTGTTTTCACTTGCGCTACTAACTTCGATTTCAGCAACTTTCTTGATCTTACCGGCGTGAGCCGTTTTAACTTCGATTGACTCTAGCTCTATACGCGAACCCGCATCGGCAACAATGGCTCCATCTTCTTTTACGTCATCATCGTTAAAAGGTGTATCGAAATTCAGACTAGGTTCGATTTTATCCTTAGAGGAATTAACTTCTTCAATGCCTGATTCAAGTGCACCTGAAGATACAACGCGCGCGCCACCACTGGGTAATTCAGGATTAAAATCGTCTTCAAGCGGATCACCTGCACCCAAATCGCCACTCATGTCACGAGACATCTTAAGTGAGTCACGATTGGCAATACGCATGCGCCTGTAACCATCGATCAAAATACCAACGATAATTACTGCACCGATAACAATTAACCAGTCTCTTAAATTCATTTTTTCACTTATATAAATATCAATGATGCGAGCACGCATCGAAAGGAGCTAAAAACGCCCTGCACTTAGTATAAATTATAGTTTTAAAGTTTACATTGTTTCAACAAAGTAGGATGCGAATAAATTATCTGTAACTCTTTTACCAACACTATACCTCTACCATTGCTGCGGCTTCATCAATATCAACAGAGACTAGCCTGGAAACGCCAGGCTCATGCATCGTCACACCCATAAGCTGGTCTGCTTTTTCCATAGACACCTTGTTATGAGAGATATAGATAAACTGCACTTGAGAAGACATCTCCTTTACCATTCTGGCAAAGCGGCCAACGTTTGCATCATCAAGCGGGGCATCTACTTCGTCCAGCATACAGAAAGGTGCCGGATTCAGCTCAAAAATAGCAAAGATAAGCGCGATAGCAGTTAGAGACTTCTCACCCCCAGAAAGAAGGTGAATCGTGGCATTTTTCTTTCCTGGTGGACGCGCAATAATCATGACACCAGTTTCCAGCAAGTTGTCATCAGTTAATTCAAGATACGCGTTGCCACCACCGAATATCTTCGGAAAGAGGCGCTGCAAGCCTTCGTTTACTTGGTCATATGTTTGCTTGAAGCGGGTGCGTGTTTCTTTATCTATCTTTT
The DNA here is from genome assembly GCF_001635365.1 of Oleiphilus sp. HI0128. Classification (NCBI taxonomy): domain Bacteria; kingdom Pseudomonadati; phylum Pseudomonadota; class Gammaproteobacteria; order Oceanospirillales; family Oleiphilaceae; genus Oleiphilus; species Oleiphilus sp. HI0128. The sequence continues at coordinate 21,305 of NZ_LWGG01001416.1, forward strand.
TAATCGCATCCACAAGCGTATCTAGCGCATCGACAAGTTCATCATTCTGCTCATCCAAATGCTGCTTTCGCTCGTTCTGAACCTTAAATTCATCAATAGCAGCAAGGTTAATCGAACCAAGGCGCTGAATTCTTTGCCCTAATTGCTCCAAAGCTGCCTTCAAATTTGCTTCGTTGTCGCCTGCGTGAATTTGTGAACTAAGCGCATCAATTTCGAATCCATCCTCAAGAATCCTCTCTTCGAGGTTTTTCTTATTAATGGATAGCGCTTGAGTATCCATCCTGATTGCTTCGAGCTTTTCTCTTGCTGACTGTATTGCACCTTCAAACTTAACGCGAGCGCCCTCTTCCTCGCGCAAGCTAATACTAACGCTTTCAACGGATTTTCGCGCTTCATTCAGTCGCTCTTCTGCAATTAGCCGGGATTCCAAGAGACCTTCAAGCTGCATAGACAAGTCCTCTAAGGACTCATCTTCGTAATGTTCGCTATTATTAAGCTCAGTAATTCGTTGCTTCTTATAACTTAACTCTTTGCCTAGCCTCTCAATAGTTTGTTTTAGGGAGTTTACCTGACTAAGCTTTTGCTGTTGTTCAATTTGTTTCTGATGTACTGAATTTTGCGCTTCGCGAGACTGAGCTCTATACATCTCTAGCTGAGATTGAACACGCTCTCTTTCTTCGCTAAGAACTGCTTTGCGCTCAGTGAACTCATCAAGCGATAGCAGCGCTTCATTCCAGATTTCGCGCGATTCAGCAAGTTGCTCACGATACTGTTCAAGCTGATCTAACAACTCCTTGATATCTTCATCGTTTCGTTTTAGCTGGAGATTGAATTGATCTAGCTTGGCTTTATCTGCTCCTTGCTGACCAGCTATTCGAGCTTTCTCATTGGTCAGCGTTTTAATAGATACCTCGAAAGACTCTAAGTCTTTACGATATTGATGTAGAGCATCTTTATTGGCTTCAAGTTGAAGATTAACGGCATCAAGCTGCTCCTCTAGCGCTGGAATAGCTTTCTTTATTTTTGCGATAACATTTGCACGCTCAAGAACGCCTGCCTCGGTATCACCGGGCCTGTATACTCTTGCCCATGTTTGACCAAACCAAAGGCCATCAGTACATATAACAGACTCGTGCTCCGCCAGTGTAGCAATAGCAAGCTGTGCTTGCTCTTTTGAATCAGCAACTTTGATATCGTTTAGTATTAAAATTACTTGAGACGGTGCACCTTCAACATATTGAGCAAGTGATCCAGATTTTGCTACAACATTAGAGTTTGATCCATTTTTATCCTTATCTAATAAGGTAACAGAACCTTCCAGAGTTGATGTTTCGCAATTCAGAATAAGATCCGTTGCTACGCCGTCGGAAACCAAAGAGTTCATCCAATCATGAAGCGCTTGCTGAACAGCAATTTCCCAACCTGAAGTGACCTTAAGCTCATTCATCAGCAATGGCAGCTGATCAATACCCATCTGCCGCTTTTGCGCAGAAACGCTAGAATCATCACCCAAGACAGATTCTTGAAGTGTTACAAGCGAAGCGAGGACAGCTTTCTGCTCCGATATCTTTGCATGCAAGATAGACTTCTGATCGCTTAGTGATTCAATCTTGTCTTGTTGTTGCTCAATTTTAGGCAATATGTCATCAACTTCCTGCTGAGAGCTTAATAGTTTTTCATCTACTATCAACTGCTCCTCTTCCCATTGACCATGATCTAGCTCTTCAATACTTCGCTGCACATCAATAGAGGAGTGAGATAGGCGTTCATGCCGTATTTCGAGCTCTTGAATTCGTTCTTCTGTTTGCTGGATCTTAGCTTGCTCAAGCTCTGCGCTTTTTTGAGCATTTGCAGAGTCCTGGTTAAATTGATCCCACCGAAGTTGCCAGGATTCCATGTCAGATTCGCGCATTTCCAGCTCGAAAGAGGATTGCTCAAGCTGCTCCTGAAGCTCAATAAATACCGCTTCAATTTCTTCTAGATCCGCTAGCACAAGCTCATGTGTTTCATGGTCAGCGGACAATACCTCGTCAATTTCAGCAATTTCCTCTTTAAGCCGACTAACCTGTTGCTCCTGCTCGAGCTGGCGGCTCTTAATAAACTTAAGTTTTTGCTCTAGCGCAGCAATCTCACCGCCAGACTGATAAAATTTTGCCTGAAACTTATTGAATACCTCTTGCTTGTCTTCAAGTTCAGTACGCAGCACATCCACTTTGTTTTCATTGCTATTCTTAGCAATAACGGCATCTTCTATTTCTTTTTCATATTTAACAGACAGATCGGACTTGCCCGATAGGTCCTGATCGAGAAGATCCCAATATACAAAATGAAGTTTTGCAGAGAGTAGACGTTCTTCTTTCTTGAATTCAGTATAACGTTCAGCTGCATTTGCTTGCCGTTTAAGGTGCTGAAGCTGCTTACCAAGTTCTTCACGAATATCGGCCAAGCGATCAAGATTGTCCTGAGTTCGACGCATACGGTTTTCTGTCTCTCTGCGACGCTCTTTATATTTGGATATTCCTGCTGCTTCCTCGAGATATACGCGAAGCTCTTCAGGCTTGGACTCGATTAAGCGGGATATCATCCCCTGCTCAATAATTGCGTAAGATCGAGGCCCCATTCCCGTACCGAGGAAAATATCAGTAACATCTCTTCTTCGGCACTTAGTGCCATTTAAGTAGTATTGAGAGCTACCTTCTCTTGTGACCTTCCGCTTTATTGATATCTCAGTGAATGAAGCATACTCACCACTCAGCTTGCCTTCCTGATTTTCGAACAACAACTCGATCGATGCTTGTCCGACGGGCTGTCTACCGGTAGAGCCATTAAAGATAACATCAGTCATCGACTCGCCACGAAGGTTCTTTGCCGAACTTTCACCCATCACCCAACGAACAGCGTCGATAATGTTTGATTTACCACACCCGTTAGGCCCAACGATAGCGGTCATATTGGTAGAAAAAGGAACCGTCGTCGCATCTACGAAAGATTTAAATCCGGCTAACTTAATGGACTTTAAGCGCATTGCTCAGAAAGTGCTCCAAAACTAATAAATGGGTTTTCAAAAATTTTCGCTATTATCTACGGTTCAAGGCGCTATTTCTATCAATATGTTGAGAATATCGACGAAGCAAGTGGCGACGCACTGCCGTGACGGCCTTTAGAGGCCGAATATTGAGACATTTTTTTGACGAACCGGCAAGCCGCAACGCAACAAATCGCGTCAATAGTTTGTTCAATCACATCTAAAGCATTGTTTATAAGCTGTTTTTCTGGCTTGGCCCACAATTTGTATTAATTAACAATACTGGAACATTATTGTGGAGCCATACGATGAGCGGTAACGAACGAAACGATACAACAATTGATTTTAATAAGGCTAAGATAGTATCTACCTATCGCGATCTAAATAAATCAATTAGCGACAATAACGATATTATTTCTCGCTTAACTCGCCGCCTCCAAACCACGCTAGATTGTAGTGACATCATTCATATGTTTGCGAGTGAAGTCCAGACTTTGGTGTCATTTGATCAAATGAAACATGAAGCTTCCAATCAGAGCCCTATCACAATTGGTGATAAATCTGGTGTACATTCTTGCCAGTACAACCTCACCATGGACGAAACAGAATTAGGCGCAATTACCTTTTCTAGAAAGAAGCGCTTTCTTGAAGAAGAACTTTCCATTATCGAGCGCCTGGCTAGCACCTTGGTATTTCCTTTACGAAATGCAAAACTATATCAAGCAGCACTTCAATCAGCGCTTAGAGATGAGTTAACGGGTTGCGGCAATAAACGCGCACTTGATGCCAGCTTACACAGAGAGGCAGAGCTAGCGACACGTCACAACACCCCTCTTTCCGTTCTCATGCTTGATATTGATCATTTTAAACACGTCAACGATACATACGGACACCTAGCCGGTGATAGCGTCCTTCGCGACCTTGCAGCGACAATCAAAAAGTGCGCGCGTGGAAGTGATTTGTGTTTTCGCTACGGTGGCGAAGAGTTCGTATTAATTCTAGATGATACAGATGCCAATCAAGCTTTAAAAATTGCTGATCGAATCAGGCAGAGCGTAGAGCAACACACCTACCTATATAAGGGCAAAATTATCCCTGTAACCATTAGTGCTGGTACCTCGACCTTCATTCAAAGTGAAACCCTTGATAGCCTGAAAGAGCGAGCAGACAAGGCACTATATAGTGCAAAATTGAATGGTAGAAACCAGGCAGTTTCAAGCGAGCTAAATGACACCCTAACTACCTTGCCGATAAGTCACGCACATTAACAGCCACCAAAACCAACATCACGCTTTCTGAAGTAAAAATTTCGAAATTACACTTAGGAAACCCCTGTTATCCAGAGGTTTCGCTAAGGACTCTAGACCAGCCTCAATTGTATTAGCAGGGATTCGGTCGCGACGATCATTCATTAAGGCTTCAGAGTATTCACAAGTCCATTCCGGGTGCCCTTGGATACTAATCAAGGAATCACTCCATTGAACGGCAAAGTATGGACAAAAATCACTTGTCGCTAGAAGCTTGGATTCTTGCGGTATATTCTGGACTTGATCTTGATGGCTAACAATCATATTAAGGGCATTTCCCTCAAAGCCTAAGTCATAGGCGCACTTGGTTAATTCATTACTTGAAACACCTACACCCCAACCTTTAGAAGATTTCTCAACCGAACAATTCTTTGCTAAAGCCATGATCTGATGACCAAAGCAGATTCCAAACACAGGTATCGATACTCGATCCAGACATTGCACAAACTCTACTAATTTACTTATCCAGAACTCATTATCGTAGACACTGGCTTTGCTCCCAGTGATCACATAAAAACGAAAATCCTGTATCTGTTTAGGATATTCACCTTTACGCACATCATAAGTAAAAAACTCTAAGCTATGCGAGACCTGCGTAAAGCAATCTTCAACCATACCCGGATAGTTTCCGAAGTCGGTCCGGAACTTATCTAGCACGTCATCACACTGCAAAATGGCGACTTTATAGTTATCCATTATGCAGCCTACGCCCCTTCCCCAGGCGTTTCATTTACGCCTTGAATGGCATTTCCGATCAAGCGCGCATAATCAGCTGACGACAGCTGGATAGGGTTGCCACCAGCTGAAGGATCTTCAACAGACATGGCAGCTAATTTTTGTACATCGCCTAAGTTGATACCGATTTCATCTAAGGTACGTGGTATACCAAGGTCTGCTCGAAGTTGGTGGACCCAAGAAATAAACGAGTCTGCGGAACCTCCGTCTAGGTCAAGATATCTCGCGGCGCGCCCGAGCTTTGTTTTGATTTCACTATAATTCTCTTCGAGGACATAAGGCATCAAAATAGCATTTAGAAGACCATGATGCGCACCATATGTTGCACCTATAGAATGTGCGATAGCATGCATCGCTCCCAAACCTTTCTGGAACGCTGCAGCCCCCATACTTGAAGCAACCAGCATATGCATCCGCGCTTCTAGGTTATCGCCATTTTCGTATGCAAGCTGGAGATTTTCTTTAATCAGGCGCATACCTTCAAGCGCAATACCCTCAGCCATCGGGTGGTAAGAAGGTGAGCAAAAAGCTTCAAGGCAATGTGATAAGGCATCCAAGCCCGTTGCAGCGGTAATTTTAGCTGGCAAACCTGTCGTTACGTTGGGGTCCAATATCACTAGCACTGGTAGCATCTTTGGGTGGAATATAATCTTCTTTAGGTGTTTTTCTGAATCAGTAATGACAGAAGCACGACCAACCTCTGAACCTGTTCCAGCTGTTGTAGGAATTGCAATAACAGGTGCAACACCCTCCTCCTTTACCTTGCACCAGTTATCGCCAACATCCTCAAACTCCCAAATAGGTAGCTCTTGCCCAACCATTAAAGCAATTGCTTTTGCTGCATCAAGTGCTGAGCCACCACCAAAAGCGATTACTGAGTCATGCTTTGAGCGTTTAAACTGCTCAACACCGCGGCACACATCTTCTTGATTCGGGTTGGCTGATACCTGATCATAAACATCAAACTTAATGTTTGCGCGCTCAAGTGTCTGCTTGAGTTCATCACAAATAGGTAAGCTCGAAAGACCGGGATCCGTCACGATTAAAGGATGTTCAAATCCCTTTTCCTGGCACTGAGTAGCGAGCTCAGCCAAACGACCGGCGCCCGAAATAATCTGATTCGGGTAGTTCCAGTTCCCCTCCAATATATGCATAGTCAATTACTCTCAAATAGATTTTATATGGTAAGACTTTAGTTGGATGTAATTATCAAAGCCGTGCACAGACAAAGAGTAACCACGCCCGGTATTTTTCACCCCTGTCCACACCAATTCGGGATCTAGAAAATCACAGCGATTAACAAAAAAAGTACCCGTCTCAATCTTTTCGCCTAGCGCAGTCGCAGCCTCTAGGTCATTGCTATAAATAGCTGCACTCAATCCCAGGTCACTGTCGTTCATAAGCTTTACTGCTTCTTCATCGGAGCTAACAGCCATTATCCCCACAACTGGACCAAAGGTCTCATCACGCATTACTGACATCGAGTGATCAACATTCGTCAGCACTTGAGGTGCTAGATAGGCCGTACCATTCTGAT
>NZ_LWGG01001417.1:0-880 GCF_001635365.1 Oleiphilus sp. HI0128
TTTGGTTCAATTGTTGGAAAAACAACACCATCGGCTTTCATGAAAGTGAAGCAAACCCTAACTTGGTAAAACACCTCGACTTGCTCAAGCTCGCCCCCGGTAAACGAATACTTTTACCTTTATGTGGGAAAACTCTCGATATTCCTTGGCTAGCCTCTAAGGGATTTCAGATTGTTGGCATCGAGTTAAGCGAGTTGGCCATACAACAACTTTTCGATGAAATGGGCGTTCGGCCAGAAGTGAGCACCCAGGGGCAAATTAAACGCTATCATGCTGAGAATGTAGACATACTAGTCGGTGATTTCTTCAGTGTCGATAAAGAAGCGCTTGGCCAGGTTGACGCTGTGTTTGACCGTGGCAGTTTAGTTGCTTTGCCTGTAGAGATGCGCAAGCAATATGCCTCACACCTCAACACTCTGGTTGCTGGAACGCCTCAGCTAGTGGTTTGCTATCAGTATGATCAGAGCCTAATGGGTGGACCGCCTTTTTCAGTTAGCGAAGAAGAGTTGCAGCAACACTACGCACAGCATTACAACTTGCGGCCCCTTGATAGCACGAAGGTTTCAGACAAGTTTTCAGCAGCCTTTCCTATCACTGAATATGTCTGGCTACTTGAGGGCGAGAATTAAACCCTCAGCCCTTTTATTCTTGTTAGCAAGCCTACTCACTAGAAAGAGAAGACCATGAAAGAAGACCAAGCTCGCTGGAATAAGCGCTTTAGCGAGCGCCCGATGGTTCAAGCGAAAGCACCCGCTTTTATCGAGGAGGCTTTAGACCAGCTCCTACCCGGCAGTGTGCTTGATATTGCCAGTGGCGACGGTGCAGCAGCCTTATTCCTAGCCGCGAAAGGCTTTACTGTATCGGCTGCCGACATATCAGA
>NZ_LWGG01001418.1:0-520 GCF_001635365.1 Oleiphilus sp. HI0128
GGTAAGCGTTCAGATGTTTGGTCTGTTCGTGTTAGTGGGAATTGGAGGGTGACGTTCCGTTTCAATGGGGAACATGCAGAAATTGTAAATTACGAAGATTATCACTGAGGTGAAATTATGCTAATGCACAACCCTCCACATCCAGGCGAGATTATTAAAGAGCTTTGTCTTGAGCCTCTCGAGCTAAGTATCACTGCAGCGGCTGAAGCATTAGGCGTTAGTCGAAAAACACTCTCTAGTATTGTTAACGGTAAAGCAGGTATTAGCCCTGAAATGGCGGTGAGGCTTTCGATTGCGTTTAATACATCAGCTGAAAGTTGGTTGAATCAGCAAACACAATATGATTTGTGGCAGGCGGAAGCTAATCGAAGTGAACTCGATGTAAAGCCTTTAATTGCCGCCTAGCATATAAGACGAGTTAGATCTTGTAGACTTATGGGTGTATGTCCTGCCTTAAGTGCCTCTTGCTCTGCGAAAGTTTAGCGGTTCAGAAATACCAAGGAGGCACGTTGGAATAAAA
>NZ_LWGG01001419.1:0-471 GCF_001635365.1 Oleiphilus sp. HI0128
TCTTACCGCCTCCTATTCAATTATTAAAAATTAACAGAGGCGACAACTATCCTGACACAGGGGGATCTGGATAGTTTGTTTCAAAATATTGAAACACTGACCTTAGCTGAAAAGGCTTTGTTAACTGTTCGGGATCATTCGGTTTGAACGTAGTTATCAATGTGAATGATTCCAACGAAGAAAAATCAAACTCGCTTAGTAAGTCGTTCATATCGTTCGCTAAAAATGGCGAAACAACGATGAAACCTGTTGGTTGATCTTCTAGCTGCTTTTTAATATCTGAAAGATGGCTTCTCAAGCCAGTATTAGAAATAAGATCCATTTTTCCCTGCTTAATTTTTAACTTATATATTCAGAGCATCTCATCAACTATGCCTGAAGAATACATTAATTCATCTTTTTTTAGTAATCGCCCAATACCAGTTGATTTCAAGCAACTCTAACCCTCGAAGTCATCAATACAAGCATTCC
>NZ_LWGG01001420.1:0-670 GCF_001635365.1 Oleiphilus sp. HI0128
TATATACCGAGCTCATCGAGGTAAACACTATGGTCGCAAGTGAAGTTGCTATCGCCATATGGGTCAAGACTTCTGCGGGGAAACCTTGGCTTTCGAAGACAAAAACCAGGATAGGCACGACGACTAAACCACCACCCACGCCAAAGAGCCCTGCCGTTAACCCGGCAAAGATACCCGCCAGCAAGTAGCTCACAATAAACATAGTCCGTATCTACCCCTAAATAATTGCATGGTATGATAGCTGTATTACATTCTGAGGTCATTCTTTCAATGTGTTTAATAGTTTTTGATTGGCAGCCCGAGCAAGCACGAATACTGACACTCGCCTCAAATAGAGATGAGTACTACGCCCGCCCTACACTTAACGCTCATTTCTGGGAAGATAGCCCTGACATATTTGGCGGCCGAGATTTAAAAATGGGTGGCACCTGGTTAGCCCTTTCCAAAGGTGGCCGCCTCGCTGCAATTACAAATTATCGCGCGCCAGACTCCAGAGTATACGAACGATCTCGTGGAGAAATTCCCTCAAGCTTCCTTCAAGCAAGCTGCTCTGCAAATGAGTTTGCAGCTCAAATTTCAAGCGATGAATATGCCGGATTTAACGCTCTTCTGTTTGATGGCTCAGACTTGGTATATTGCCATAATCGTGGTCAGACGAGAGGTAGTCAAA
>NZ_LWGG01001421.1:0-1080 GCF_001635365.1 Oleiphilus sp. HI0128
ATGACGTTGATGTCGTCACTTATGAATTTGAGCACCTTCCAGCGCAACTAACACAATACATCGAAAGTAAAAGTACACTTTATCCCCCCTCAAAGTCTATTGAAGTCTGTCAAAATAGAGCTGAGGAAAAGGCACTATTTACCAAACTTGGAATTCCCACTCCTGCCTACCATATCGTCAACTCCCTTGAAGAGTTAAAAGCGGCTGTCGAAAAACTAGGTTGCCCAATCGTCACCAAGACAACGCGAGAAGGCTATGACGGAAAAGGCCAGTTCGTTATTCGTCAAGCAGAACAATGCGAAGCAGCATGGCAGGCTATTGGCGAAGGTAAAAATGGCACAAACACACTTATTGCAGAAGCATTCGTAAACTTTTCTCGAGAGCTGTCAATTATCGCTGTACGCTCAGCTGATGACAGCATGAAAGTCTACCCACTAGCAGAAAACGACCACCACGAAGGCATTCTGCGCTATTCCATCGCACCTGCAGCTAAGGTCGCGGACGATATAAATGCTCAAGCAAATCAATATATTAAAGAGTTAATGCATGAGCTAGGGCATGTCGGCATTTTAACACTGGAATTATTTGAAACAGAAAACGGCTTAGTCGCTAATGAAATGGCACCTCGAGTCCATAACTCTGGGCACTGGAGCATTGAAGGCGCACATTGCAGTCAGTTTGAAAACCATTTGCGTGCTGTCAGCGGCCTACCTTTAGGTTGCACCGAAGCGCAAAAGCTCACCTGCATGATCAATATTATTGGTGAAAAAGGTGATACCGGGAGTATCTTGTCACTTCCTTACGCCAACCTTTATTTGTACGGAAAAGAAGAACGCGAAGGACGCAAACTAGGGCACGTGACTGTGCAAGCAGATAGCCACGAAGAACTTGCCTGGCGAGTAAAGAATGTTGCGAGTTTTTTGCCTGGAAGCCCTGAATTCAAACATAGTTAAACCGATTCAAAGGCAGAAACCCCAAAAGCAGCTTGAGACACTAGAAAAACTCAAGCTCGCTTTCTTCAAACCAGTCTTCTTCCTCCAAACCCTCACTAACTTCCGCAAATATCATTTCTTTATTGGT
>NZ_LWGG01001422.1:0-1838 GCF_001635365.1 Oleiphilus sp. HI0128
CAAGCTTTGTTCGATGATTGAAGGAAGTGCCTGTAAGGCCTCAACGATCGAAGCTTCCGTTTCGGCTGGCATATTTTTGTTCTTTCCAATAGCGACGACAAGCTGCAGTAAGCCAACTAATTGAACGGTAAATGCCTTGGTGGATGCTACGCCGATCTCAGCGCCCGCATTCATCATATAGTTTAAGTCTGACTCACGAACTAGTGAAGAACCAGGCACGTTACAAATGGTCAAACTAGCTTTATATCCGATTTCTTTGGCCAGTCTTAGTGCTGCCAGGGTATCGGCTGTTTCACCTGACTGCGAGATTGTAACCAATAGTGCATTAGCCGGAACAACCGACTTTCTATATCTAAATTCAGATGCAATTTCGATATTACACGACACACCAGCAATTTCTTCAAACCAATAACGTGCGACCATGCCGGCGTGGTAGCTCGTACCACAGGCAATAATTTGAACGTGATCAATGCCTTTTAGAATCTCTGCTGTATTTTCACCAAAGGCCGTGTCAAGAACCTGGCCGTTTGCAATTCTACCCTCTAAGGTGTTCTTAATAGCAATCGGCTGTTCATAGATTTCTTTTAGCATGTAGTGCTTATATGGCCCTTTGTCGCCAGCATCATGCGAGACATCAGACTCATTGATATCTCTTGATACTTCACTACCTACAGCATCATAGATGGTCACGTCTTGGCGTGTCAGTACGGCGATATCGCCTTCTTCTAGGAAGGAGAAACGGTTCGTTACTGGTAATAATGCTAATTGATCTGATGCCAGGAAGTTTTCTCCTATGCCATATCCTATCACTAATGGGCTACCAGAACGCGCTGCAATTAGCTGGTCTGGATCACTGGTATCCATAACAACCGTTCCGTAAGCACCTTCTAATTGCTTCACAGTTGATCTGAATGCTGATAATAGTGAGTCATGTGTTTTTAGTTCATGATGAACTAGATGAGCAATCACCTCGGTATCTGTATCCGAAGCAAATTCATAACCCACGGCACTTAGCTTCTCACGCAGAGTATGATGGTTTTCAATGATCCCGTTGTGAACAACTACAATTTCGGAACCTGATACATGAGGGTGGGCATTACGTTCGCTAGGTTCACCATGAGTTGCCCAACGTGTGTGTGCAATACCGGTTCCACCTTTGCAAGGGTTTGCCTTTAGTGCGTCTGCCAATTCTTGAACTTTGCCTATACGTCTCAAGCGATTAAATTCGCCTGCTTCAGACAATAAAGCCAACCCTGCTGAATCATATCCTCTATATTCTAAACGCTTCAAACCTTCGAGAAGAATTTCAGCTACATCCCTTTGAGCCACAGCTCCAACTATTCCGCACATACCTTTTGTTCCTGTTTTCCAAATCTTATTCGATTACTTTACTAGTCGAAATCTTTAACTTACTTTTTGCTGGGTCTGTCCCAACCATCGATATTTCTTTGCTTTGACCTGGCTACAGCTAGTTGTTCTTCTTCTATATCTTTATTGACAGTAGACCCCGCGCCAATAGTTGCACGCTTACCAACTTTCACCGGCGCAACTAATGATGTATTGGAGCCAACAAACACATCATCTGCAATTTCTGTTTGAAACTTGTTAACGCCATCATAGTTACAGGTAATTGTACCTGCACCCACGTTAACATTTTTGCCTAAGGTTGCGTCACCAACATAGCTAAGATGGTTAATCTTACTACCTTCACCAACGGTCGTCTTCTTGGTCTCAACAAAGTTACCGACTTTCGCTTTAGTATTTAAACTCGTTCCGGGTCTCAGTCTTGCAAACGGGCCCACATTACAGGCGCTTGCCACAAAGCTATCTTCGATAAT
>NZ_LWGG01001423.1:0-857 GCF_001635365.1 Oleiphilus sp. HI0128
TTTGAAATGCCTGGCCCGGCGCAACATTTTTCTGATCAACGAGCAACAGTTATCTCCAGAGCAAGGGGAATGGGTTAATCAGTATTTCAAAGACAATGTTCTGCAATACATTAACCCTATAATGTGCGAGGGAAAAATCGACCTTGCTCAGGTATTGGATGATGACATCACCTACCTTGCGGTCGAACTAATTCGCAAAGGCGAATCTAGATATAGTTTGGTTGAAGTACCCTCAGACGATATGAGCCGTTTCATTGAGCTACCTAGAATCAAGGGGCAAAAGCGCCGCTGCATCATCATGCTTGATAATATTATTCGCTACTCTCTGAAGAGCGTCTTCAAAGGCAATTATAAGTTTGATGAAATTCATGCCTATTCCATGAAGATGACTCGTGATGCGGAATACGGGCTATCTGAAGATATTGACCAATCTCTACTAGAGCAGATGTCACTCAGCATTAAGCAACGCATGACAGCTGAGCCAGTTCGCTTTGTCTATGACAGGGAAATGCCGAAATCCACACTGAACTACTTGCTTGATAAAATCGGCATCTCAAATTATGACGCCGTCATCCCGGGTGGCCGCTATCACAACTTCAGAGACTTCATCAGTTTCCCTAATATCGGGCGCAACTATTTAGAATATTCACCGCTTCCGAGAATCGAAAGCAAGAAGTTCGCCGCTCACAAAAGCAGCTTCCAGGCGATTTCTGAAGGCGATATTTTACTTTATTACCCGTATCACAAGTTCAACCATTTCACCGAGTTCGTACGGCAGGCATCATACGATCCTAAAGTTGAACATATCAGTATCAGCATTTATCGCGTCGCCAAAAAAAGCCGAATTATCGATGCCC
>NZ_LWGG01001424.1:0-520 GCF_001635365.1 Oleiphilus sp. HI0128
TTAAAGCGGTTTGCTAGCTCTTCGATACTATCGAAGCTATCCAAATGATCTTCCATCCAGTTTTGAATACCAATAATGTGTTCATCACTGTGTTCTTTCAAAGCTTGTATACCGGCAAACCTTAGCTGCGATCTCTCAGACAAATCAATCATCAGTAATCTGGAGCAAGCTTCGGCGAGCGAGCGACTAAAAAACGTTTCAATTAAATAAAGGCAGAGGTCTTGAAATGCGTAGGCGCCGCCTGAGCAGAATAATGTTCCATCATGAGTCAGCATGCTATCAATCTGTAAATCAACAAGCGGGAATTGTTGTCGAAACTGGGAGGCATACTTCCAGTGTGTGGTTGCGCGACGCTGATCAAGCAAACCTGTCGCCGCCACAAGAAATGCGCCGGTACATACTGACGCCACTGCGCCTCTTTTTCGCTGGCTGTCTACTAGCCACTGAATTAGCGCGTCATCAAAATCAAAGCCATTAGTCGGGACAGGGCCGAGGGGCGCGATGATGACCAAGTCATAAT
>NZ_LWGG01001425.1:0-917 GCF_001635365.1 Oleiphilus sp. HI0128
GTCCTTCTGCTGCACCAAACTAGCCTTAATTGTAATACTACCTTCTGAGGTAAACTTAATCGCATTACCAACTAAGTTGTTAAGAATCTGACGAATTCTTCCTGCATCTGCTTTAACCCACGCTTGCTCGAAGCCTTCCAAGTGCAATTCGAGTTTTAAGTCCTTGGCTTCCATATCGAAGCGCACCGAATCGACAAAAGATTCGAATAATTCCCTTAAATCTATCGCACCTTCATCAAGTACAAGGTGCCCTGCATCAACCTTGGAAAAATCGAGAATGTCGTCGAGTAAAGAAAGCAAAGAGCTTGCACTCTTCTTAGCAATTGCCACCTTTTGCGATGAAGAGTCATCTAGGCTTTCTGTATCCAATACGCTCAGCATCCCTAGCACACCATTCATAGGCGTACGAATTTCATGGCTCATATTGGCTAGAAAGACACTTTTTGAATGCGCTGCCTGTTCTGCTTTTTCCTTCGCTTCTTTTAACTCCAGCTCGGCTTTTACCTTTTTATCAACATCTTGAAATGAGCCAAATAAGCGTACACACTTGCCGTCTTTAAATTCTGACTGGCCAAGTGCAGAAACCCAGATTTCATTGCCTTTAGCTGTCACCAGCTGCAGCTCTTCTTGCCAAGCAATGCCTTCTTCAATACCTTTGTTCACCGCGGCGGTAATTAGCTCTCTACTTCTACCTTCTTTATAAAAATTGATCGCTGTAGAGACATCAGGTTCAAAGCCTTCGGGTACTTCGTGAATTTCTTTTGTCATGAGTGACCAGTAAAGCCGGTCTTCCAGCATGTCCCACTCCCATGCACCAATTCTGGCCTGCTGACTCATCGACTCCAGTAAAGTCTTCTGACGTGCTAAATCTTCTGCAACAAGCTGTTTGCTCAGTTCATTACCTATCCATTGGGCAA
>NZ_LWGG01001426.1:0-903 GCF_001635365.1 Oleiphilus sp. HI0128
CTTTATCTCACCTGAAGAGTTCATTGGTCTTGCTGAACAGTCTGGCTTGATGCCACCGCTAACGCGTTGGGTGATTGCTAGTGTATTGCGTGAAGCCGCTGCTTGGAGAACTCAAGGGATAGACCTAAAAATGGCAGTCAATCTCTCGGCTTATGATCTGGCCAACGATGACCTACCCGATTATGTGGCGCAAGAGCTTGAGAAAAACGGCCTCTCTACTTCTTCGCTAATTCTTGAAGTCACCGAAAGTGCGATGATTGATAACCCGGTTCAAGCCCTAAAAGTGCTTAATCAATTAAGAGACCAAGGGATTATCTTGGCGATTGATGATTATGGCACAGGCTATTCATCTTTGAGCCAACTTAAAGATTTACCCGTAGACGAGCTAAAGATCGATATGGCCTTTGTTTTGAAACTGGATGAAAGTAAATATGACCAGGCTATTGTCCAGTCAACGATAGACATGGCTCATCAGCTCGGTTTAACTGTCGTTGCTGAAGGGGTTGAAAACAGAGCGTCTTGGGCCTTACTCGAAACATGGGGATGCGATAAGTTACAAGGTTACTATATCTCTCGCCCACAAAACTCGGCAGACTTTGTTACCTGGTTTAAAGGCTATGATGTAAACAGTGAGTACTAGCATTATTTTTTCGATGAACAAGGCTAAACAAAGCATTCAGAATAAAACACTCTTCAGTTATCTGTGCCGCCTTGCTTCTAGTCGCTTTGATCAGCAGCGCACTTGTGCATGCAAAGCAGAATAGCCCACACCGCTTTATCGGCAATGTGACGCTTGTTACCAACTATCAAGACAGCGGAAATACATGGCTCAATGGTGGGCTGGGACGTTTTGGACAGGGTGACCAGGATAGCTCGGTTTCAGGCCTATTTGAATCAAATATC
>NZ_LWGG01001427.1:0-20847 GCF_001635365.1 Oleiphilus sp. HI0128
GACTTATATCGGCGGGTGTTTCCAGGCTAGCGTCTTGCCAATTGATCAGCCCTTCTTTTAGCTTTATCGATGTCACTGACCACTTGAAAGGTGCTTCCTGAGTCGAGTGACTTGTGTCGTTGCTGGTTTTTGCTATAGGCTCTGAGGCCTCACTTTCGTTGGTATCAGTAGCAAGCTTTTCTTGTTGAAGTGGACGTAGCAAATTTATTTGTGAGGTCTCATCCTTTTTAGCAAATAACACGGGCTTTTCTATTAGCAAGTTGCCCAGCTTAGCTGTACGTTCTTCCAGATTAAAATTGATAGGGCTAAGCGACACTGAATCGAGTGTAAATAAGCTCTCTGTATCTTGAGTCTCAGCCAAGGCAATCTGAGAAAGCGACACCGAGCCAGTTTCGATCAGCAGGTGTGATCTCTGGTCACTAAATTCAGTATCGTAGCTGCCTTCTAGTGAAATTAGTGCGTTATTAAGTGAGTAGGGAGAGAAAGGTTTGACGTAATGCCAGAAGCTTGAAGAGCGAAGATTGCTCAAGGCCAAAGAGCCTTTAGAAGAAAAAGGGGCAATGCCAATTTGTCCCTTCCATGAAAGCTCTTGACCCTGGCCTAGTGAGAGGTTTAGTGAGTAGTTGCCACCATCATTATGGTCTGTCGAGAAGTCCTTTAATGCGAGATTGAGAGGCTCAAGCTTTAGCATAAAGGTTTCATCGCTAGAGCGATCGGTAAAGTTGACCAGTCCATGAGAGATAGAGATCAGGCCGAAAAAGAAGGCTAAAGGCTCTGAGTTATCGACTTCCTCTGGCGCTGCCTCGCTGTCAGCTTTTACAAAGTCACGCTGGAAATTTAACAGACCTTGCTCGTCAAGCTGAGCATTGATACTAGGCCTCGTCAAACTGACTTCATCAAAAGCTATGCGCCCCCCCAATGAACCGAGGGCGCTAAAGTTGACGTAGAATCGATCAAAGCTGACGCTATCTTGCTGGAACTCATCCTTAGCTTGGAAACCGTGAACGGCTAGAGATAGTGCGTAAGGGTTGAAAACAACTGATTCGATTTGCGTATCCCAGGCTGCAATATCCTTAAGGGAGTTGATGGCCTGCTGCTTAACAATATAAGGTACAGCAAACCAGCCGAATACACTGTAGATTAAAAAGAAAAGAATGAGCCAGAACTTCTTGGATTTGAAATTAAGGATGGTCGACACAGTGTAACCCTCTAGAGTGGCTATTTTAGAACAGAACCTTGAACCGCGAAGCTGACATTATAAAACGAGCTGAGCAATAAAGAACTAAAAAGGAACTAAAAAATGACCGAAAACTGCTCACAAGAGAAACGTTGCCCCTGGTGCGGTAATGACCCTTTATATCAGCAATATCATGATGAAATTTGGGGTAAGCCAAGGTGGGGTAGCCAGGATCTATTTGCCAAACTTTGCCTTGATGGCCAACAAGCGGGTTTGAGCTGGATTACGATTTTACGAAAAGAAAAAAGCTATTACGAAGCATATGATAATTTCGATCCTAAGCGTATTGCAGAATATGACCAGACGAAGATAGATGAATTACTGCTTAATTCAGGTGTGATTCGAAATAAGCTTAAGGTGAACTCTATTATTAAAAATGCACGCGAATTTCTCGAGATTGAAAAGAATGAGGGTGACTTTTCAAAGTACCTTTGGTCATTTGTTGGCGCTAAGCCGATAGTTAACAGCTGGCGGACGATGGCAGATGTACCGGCTGTAACGCCAGAGTCCGAAGCAATGTCGAAAGATTTGAAAAAGCGCGGCTTTACCTTTGTCGGTCCGACTATTTGCTATGCCTTTATGCAGGCTGTGGGGATGGTTAATGACCACCTGGTGACATGCCCAGAGTGGTCAAAAGTGAGCTAAAAGCTGAGTGAAGTTTAGCCCTTCTGATTCACCATCCATACTGCGGCTTCAACTCGAGAATTCAAACCTAGTTTTTTCAGGACATGTTTGACGTGAACCTTCACGGTTCCGTCAGAGATATCGAGTTCACGGGCAATAAGCTTGTTGCTCATACCTTTGGCTATGAGTTTCAGGATCTCGTGTTCCCGGCTGGTTAGTTTGGCTAATAAGTTCGATTTCTTATCGTTGCCGCCTCGTATTGCTCCGGCCAGAACATGTGTTAGCTTCTCACTGATCACCATTTTACCAAGCGCGGCTTCTTTTAGCTTTTCCAGTATTTGCTCAGGGTCCATATCTTTAAGCAGGTAGCCGTCGGCACCATAAGTAATAGCGCAAACAACGTCTTCATCACTATCGCTTACGGTTAGCATGATGATACGGGAGGTGATCTCGGCATTTCGCATGGCTCTAAGTGTTTCCAAACCATCCATACCTTGCATATTCAGATCTAACACGATTAGGTCGGGCTCGTGCTCTTTAGCAAGCTCTAGGGCGCTATGCCCATCACTTGCTTCACCAATGACTTCTAGCTCATCTTCGAATTCAATCAGCTGGGTTAGTCCTTTTCTTAATAAAGGGTGGTCATCAACTAATAATATGGTGGCGGGGATCTGGCTCATGAGTGCTTCAACCTTTATGCGGCGCTTAGTTTCTGGTTTAAGAATCTTATCTAGTCGCAACTCTGTCTTAGAACGCGCCATTTGGCAAGAACCCTGGTTCTCAAAATTGACGTGAATCATGTTCGACAGGCTTTACTCGTGGAGGCTTAGAGAGAGTAGGCACCGAAATGTACCTACTTCTGGTCGCATGTGTTGTACCCCTTGTTTTACGCAGCGTAGCGACAATGCAGGTGCTGGCAAGGGTACTACCCAGTAGTAGGTATTGGGGGGTAAGTAAAGGGTGAAGAAATGCCTACTCCCTTGAGTCGATTGTTCTTGTTTATAGGCTTGCGCATGATGAACGTGACTTAGCATTATTTATAACATTGGGAGAAATTCTATGTCGGATATTCAAAAATGGGATCCGGAGGACGAGCAGTTCTGGGAATCCACCGGTAAGAAAATAGCCAACCGAAATTTGTGGATTTCTATCCCGAGTTTGCTTTGCGGCTTCGCGGTTTGGTTGTATTGGGGCATCATCACGGTTCAAATGTTGAACTTGGGCTTCCCCTATGAAAAATCACAACTATTTACTTTAATGGCGATTGCCGGTTTGACGGGTGCAACGCTACGAATACCCAGCACCTTCTTTATCCGTTTGGCGGGTGGCCGAAATACAATCTTCTTTACCACAGCATTACTCATGCTACCTGCAGCCGGTACAGGTATCGCGCTGTCTAACCCTGAAACACCTTTCTGGGTTTTCCAGGCACTAGCGCTTCTATCTGGCTTTGGTGGTGGTAACTTCTCATCTTCAATGTCAAACATCAGTTTCTTCTTTCCTAAGAAGCAGCAGGGCTTGGCGCTAGGTTTGAATGCGGGTCTGGGTAACTTTGGTGTTACTACGATGCAGATTCTGGTTCCATTGGCGATGACTGTTGGCATGTTCGGCGCACTAGGCGGCGAGTCAATGACGCTAGTTAATACTTCAGGTACCTTGATCGGTAAGATTCCTGCAGGTACTGAAGCATGGATTCAAAATGCAGGCTTCGTGTGGTTGCTCTTCCTGATTCCTCTCGCACTTGCTGGCTGGTTCGGTATGAATAACTTGCGTGAAGACCACATTTCGCCAAGTATTCCTGGCCCTGTTGGTTCTTTCGGCTTAATTTCAATGATGTTGCTGGTTGGCTTTGCTTGTGCAATCTTCGGCCTATGGTTGATGCTTCCTGAGAAAGTGGGTGGTTCAGGTTTTGGTGTAAGTAAGTGGATCGTATTACCTATTGTTATCGCAGCGACAGTATTTGCTTTGAAAGCGATTCCAGGTCAGATCGGTGAGAGCTTAACGCGTCAGTACAAAATCTTTGATAACAAGCATACTTGGGCAATGACAGTTATTTATACAATGACTTTTGGTTCATTCATTGGTTTTGCAGCATCTTTCCCGCTAACGATTAAAGTTGTATTTGGTTTCCAGCACGTGATGGTTGATGGTGTGATGACACACAACACGGCTAACCCTAATGGGCCAAGTGCTTTAATGTACGCCTGGATGGGGCCTTTCATCGGTGCTTTGATTCGCCCAGTTGGTGGTTGGATCTCTGATAAAGTAGGTGGTG
This sequence comes from Oleiphilus sp. HI0128, assembly GCF_001635365.1. Classification (NCBI taxonomy): domain Bacteria; kingdom Pseudomonadati; phylum Pseudomonadota; class Gammaproteobacteria; order Oceanospirillales; family Oleiphilaceae; genus Oleiphilus; species Oleiphilus sp. HI0128. Next base: position 4,137 of record NZ_LWGG01001427.1, read on the forward strand.
CTTTAGTTACTCAGATTTGTGCGGTAATTATGGTGGCATGTGCAATTGGTGTGGCTTACTTCATGAAAGCCGCTTACCAGTCAGCAACACCTGAAGAATTCTTCGTACCATTCTTTGTATTGTTCTTAGTCTTGTTTGCTGCAACAGGTATTGGTAACGGTTCTACTTTCCGTACCATCTCTCAGGTATTCAATAAAGAGCAAGCAGGTCCGGTATTGGGTTGGACTGCAGCGGTGGCAGCATACGGTGCATTCATTATGCCTAAAGTATTGGGTGAGCAAATCAAGGCGACGACTCCTGAGTACGCGCTATATGGCTTCGCAACGTTCTACGCCGTATGTATCGTTCTTAACTGGTGGTTCTACCTACGTAAGAGCTGCGAGCACTATAATCCATAACGACAATCCATAAGTTGTAAGTTATGGCTTAAAATAAAAAACCGCGCAACTAGCGCGGTTTTTTATGTTTACTGGTTAATAAATGGCCAATAATTGGCTTGCTAAGCAGGTGTTAATATCAGCATAATATGCATGCTAAAAAACAAATATAACATCAGCCTGGTAATCATACTGTTATGCAAGCTTCTTGCTTTTCGCCGATGAGTGGTGAACTGAAATTATTAGTGATAGAGGACCATCCAGTCTACCTGGAAGGGCTTTCATTTGTGCTTAAGCGTTTGAGCGAAGAGGTTGTGATCGAATGTGCTCATGGCGTGATAGAGGCTCAAAATCACCTTGGACAAAATCAGGGTTATGACCTGATATTGCTCGACTTATGCTTACCTGATGAGGGGGGGCTGTCTATTCTTCGATACCTGTCTGAGCAGAAAATATTCATCCCGGCAATTATTTTGTCAGCTTCCGAGGAACTCAGGGATGTTCAGCGAGCCCTTAAGGCTGGGGCTAGTGGTTTTATTAGTAAAGCCAGCAGCAGTGAAGTGATCCTTAATCAGATAAAAAAAGTCATGGAAGGCGAGAATTGCCTGCCAGACTTTTATCAGTCACAACAAGTTGCTGAATTACCAGAGTTAACACCTCGGCAAAAGGAAGTTTTACAGTTAGTGTGTGAAGGCTTACCAAACAAGAAAATCTGCCAGCGCCTGCATTTGACCGAGCATACGATCAAGAGCCATATGAAGACCTTATTTAGCGAGCTAAACGTACATAACCGCACTGAATGTGCTCGGGTAGCAGTTGATTTGGGCTTGTTAGAATAATTGCTTAGCGGCCATTCATTGTAGCGGCTTAAAAATTAGCCTCAAATAGGCTAATTCTTTGCCTGTAAGTAGTGCTGAATCATTAGCTTTAATTTGGCGGGAGCTAATGGTTTAAAGGCGATTCCGGTAATATTTAGATCCTGTTCAACAAAACTCTGACTGACTTCTTCGCTGACTTCTTGCTGAGTGTCGGCTGTGATTAAAATTGCGGGCGTGGCGGTCGCTGCTCTTTTTCTCATCTCTAGTATCAGTTCAATGCCATTTTGTGGATAAGCAGGAAAGCGATAGTCGCAGATAATAAGGTCGAAAATTTCTGACTCGCTGCAGCTTAACGCATCGTAAGGGTTCTTAACTGCGGCGACGGAGTAGCCCCAATTGGCTAACAGTATTTGGCATGAATCCAGGACACTTTGGTCGTCATCGATTAGGAGAATGCGCTTATCAGGGCTGGGGCGTGGCACTTGTGCTGGTGCATTGTTAATCGGTTTCTCGAGAGAATAGGCTTGCGCCAGCTCTAGCCAAAAGCATGCGCCCTTATGTTTTCCTGCTCTGACGCCGTATTTGACTTCTAATAGCTCACTTAGCTGTTTGACAATCGCAAGCCCTAAGCCCATACCTTGCTTGTCAGATTGATCCGTTTGATGAAACTCGTCGAAGATACTTTCCATTTCTTCTTCAGGAATTCCTTTGCCATTGTCTTCCACTTCCAAGAAGATAGTTTTGCCTTCTTTGTACCAATTGACTTTTACTCCGGTTGCATCGGCATGCTTAAATGCATTTTCGCAAAGGTTTCGAAATATTCTCTCGACTAAGATTGGGTCACTTTTTACAATACAAGGTGAGGGGCCTTCGGTGCGAATCGTCATACCAAGCTCTTCCGCACGAATGTTTTGCTCGGGAATTAGTGAGCCGATCAAACTTGAAAGATCAAAGTTTGTATTCTTTGCTTCAACAATGCCGGCATTTAACCTTGAGATATTGAGTAAAGAGCTAAGTAACTGGCTTAGTTGATTAATGGCGAGCTTAAGTTTTTGTGTTAAGGCTAAAGAATCTCCCTTGGGAAGCTGGTTTTCTAAGGTCTCAATAAGTAAGTTCATAGCGTGTAGAGGCTGTCTCAAGTCATGACTGGCGGTGGCTAACAGCCTCGTACGTGAGGATATTTCTTGCTGGTCTCTAGACTTTGCAAGTTCAACCAGCTTCTTATTGAGAAAGAGGCTACGCCGTGATCGTTCTTGCATGTAGCTGCCAATCGCCCCCATAAAATTGAGTGTAATAATAAACGCAGCATTTGAGCTGATAATATGGCTGGGAGAGTTCAGATTGAGCTCAAGGGTAAAATAGCCCAGCGATACGATCACTCCACCTAATGTGGCCAAAGTATACGGCGAGCCCATTAGGAAATAGCCAAAAACCAAGAGCAGCAACACACCGTCGTAAGGCATTTGCGCATCATTAATTCGTGTAGTGTACATAATAGCAACGATACTTAAGCCAGAGACTATGTAGGCACTCATATACAGACTTGAATACGCGCGTATCGACCAATTCATTCGGGCGGCGATCATTGTTATAGCGATGAGAGGGCAAACTATAAACAGACGAATACAGGTTGTGACGACGTAGACAGACTCGGGGAGCGTGTAGATATCTAGTAAAGCAAATAAGAAAAAAATGAATAATGCGGCAACTCCAATTGCAGGAATTCGTTCTAGTAAGCGTTGGTGTCGATATTCCCTGAACTCACTTTCAAGTGACTGAGAAAACTTTATGAAGGGGAAGCGACGCTTGTTTGCATATTCGAGCTGAAGCTCTTCAACGCTTTTTTCGTAATGGCTTGTCATCGTTATTATTGGTCTTTTAAGCGATTAGAGTGAAGCGTTCTATGTTAGTTGGTGTGCAGAACGATGCCAAGTAAGGTCACCGCTCAAATGGGAGAAATGTGATTTGCGTGTTACGAGCGTATGATAACTTTACTTTCATCACTTTCTCTGAGGTAACTGGGTGAGAAACGAAGCTGGATTTGAGTACCTTGGATACCCTCTTGAGAGCTCTTAACAACTAGCTCACCGTTCAAGTGCCGACTGCGTTCTTGAATGATGGCCAGGCCATAATGATTTAACTTTTCTGGGTTGCTGGACAGCCCTACTCCATCGTCTTTAATTTCCAGTTGGATGGTTTTGTCAGTTTGCTGAAGTAAGCTAATATCCAGGCGTGTACCCTTGGAGTGGTTGACAGCATTCTGGCTGGCCTCACGAAGAATTTGTAGCACGTGAATTTCCTCAGAAGGACTCAAAGGAATATTCTTCAGTGAATTCTTCAGGTTAATGTGCATCTCGGTTCGCGCTCTCAATTGCTTAATGGTTTGCTCAATTGCGCCATGTAAACCTTTATCATCGATTTTTAAGCGGAAGGTGGTGAGTAGTTCACGTAAGTGACGGTAAGCTGATGAAAGGCCCTCACTCAGCTCATCAATAATTGGCTGTTGCATCTCATACTTTTTCTTATCGTGTGACTTTTGTAAGCGTGTTACTTGAATCTTCAGGTAAGAGAGCGATTGAGCTAGAGAGTCGTGAAGCTCTCGGGCCATTACTGTACGCTCACTAAGCATCGCCAAGCGGTGTTCTTGCTCTTTGGTCTCCTGTAAAGATAAAGCGATGGCTAGTTGGTCAGCGCTAGATTGGACCAATTTTTGTTGCCATAAGAGAAGGGGTTTGTCTTTCGATTGAGGTAATTTGATCACACCATACTGTTTTGCTTGATGAATGACTGGGTATCGATATATCAAAGCATCCTCAGCTAATTGATTGAAAGGTCCGTCACCGCGGCAGCCTTCACAGGTAAAGCGATTGCAAAGCTGTTCATCATCATCATGCATGTCAATCTGCAAATAAGGGCGTTCGCCTTGTGTCGTAAATAGGCAGAGCTCAATATCTTTAACCATTAGTATCATGCCTAGATCATTGATAATTTCTTGGTAATCCAGGCTCTTGTCTTGATCTTCCAGTACTTTCCTGGCAACGCCGAAGGAATATTCTAGGACGGTATTACTTCGTTTTAGTTCTTTGGTTCGTTCTTCAACCCGGCTTTCTAGCTGTTGATAAGTTTCAGCGATTGATTGGCTCATCTGGTTAAAGGTTTGTGCTAGTAAAGCCAGCTCATCTTTACCAGGAATGTCGATGTGCTGCTGGATGTAGCCATCACGAATCATTTTTGCAGCTTCTGTCAGGCGGCCCAGGGGGCTTTCTACACGGTTTTTAAGCAGATAAAAAATCAGGCTACCAACCAAGGTGGTAAACAGCATGGCAAATAATTGGAAGGTTCGAAGTGTGCGAATTTTTGACTCAGCTTCTAGCTGAAGCTCAGATACCAGAATATCGGTTAGATCAACTTGTTTGTTGAGCAAGGTAAGTGTTTCGGGGATTGGTTTTTCACCGTTCTTCAAACGTGGTTTGACGATCTCAAACCAATGCTGGTAGCCGTTTGTAAAAGCTTGTTCCAAGTCAGGGTTTGAAAGGGATGAGTGAAGGTTAGTAAAAAGGGTGTTATTCCAGGTTTGGTCTAGTTTTTCTATTAGCGGCCCGATGTCATTTGGGGAGTGAGTAGCGGTTAAGCCTATATGATAGGTCTGCATGCGCATTGAACCTGAGAGGTTAATCGCATGAGCATCGGAATCGGCTTGCTCTGTCACCCAAAAAGAAAAGAATATCGATAATAAGGTGATACCTATGATGGTAAACAGTGACAAGTTTATGTAACTCATCACTGAGTGAATGAACTGCTGATTGCGTTGTAACACGGGTAATACCCCTAAAAAGCCATAGCCTGATGTAGTAAGGCCGATAAAATAAAAATCTATTATATATCAATATCTTAAAAATAATTCACGATAACCCTAAGTGGGTAGTTTGGCTGTTTTATGACCAGAGCCGCCTGGTGTAAATTGATGCAAATCAATTTCAATATTCTTGCCCCTCCATATACTGAGAGCAATCGCACTAATGGAGTCGTGTTATGTACACAATACTGCCAATGTGCTTTGAATATCAATTGTTCAAAAATAATCGTTTGTTTGGCCATGACAGAAGTTAAGTGATGGGAATAAACAAACAAGGGTGAGGAACCACAAATGAGTCAGTTTTTAGACAGGTTACGTTTTTTCAAAACGAAAAAGCAGGACTTTGCCTCAGGGCATGGCGTAACAACCAACGAGGATCGTGGCTGGGAGGATGGCTATCGCCGTCGTTGGCAGCACGATAAAATTGTACGATCAACACATGGGGTCAACTGTACTGGCTCATGTAGTTGGAAGATTTATGTTAAGGATGGCCTGGTAACCTGGGAAACCCAGCAAACTGATTATCCTCGTACGCGCCCTGACCTTCCTAACCACGAGCCACGCGGCTGTCCTCGTGGTGCGAGTTATTCCTGGTACATCTATAGTGCAAACCGCTTGAAGTACCCAAAGGTACGTAAAGCTCTATTGAAGCTATGGCGCGAAGCTAAAGCCCAGCATAGTGACCCGGTTAAAGCTTGGGAATCGATTGTTAACGATCCGGCAAAAGCTAAATCCTACAAAGAAAAACGTGGTATGGGCGGCTTGGTTCGTTCTGACTGGAAAGAAGTTAATGAGCTGATTGCTGCTTCTAACGTTTACACTGCTAAGAAATATGGTCCTGACCGTATTACCGGCTTCTCGCCAATTCCTGCGATGTCGATGGTTTCTTATGCGGCAGGTGCTCGTTACTTATCCTTGATCGGTGGTAACTGCCTAAGCTTCTATGACTGGTACTGTGATTTGCCACCAGCATCTCCTCAGATTTGGGGTGAGCAGACTGACGTACCAGAATCTGCAGACTGGTATAACTCTGGCTACATCATTGCTTGGGGTTCTAACGTTCCACAAACGCGTACACCTGATGCTCACTTCTTCACTGAAGTTCGCTATAAGGGTACTAAGACTGTATCCGTTACACCTGACTACTCAGAAGTTGCGAAGTTGACCGATGAGTGGATTCACGCGAAGCAAGGTACTGACTCAGCAGTAGCGATGGCAATGGGCCACGTTATTCTGAAAGAGTTTCACGTAGATAAGCCAAGTGCTTACTTCACTGAATACGTGCGTACCAAGACTGATTTCCCTTACTTGGTTATGTTAGAAGAGTCTGATCAAGGCTTACAGCAAGGTCGCTTCCTAAGAGCCTCTGATCTCGATGGTAACTTGGGTCAAGAAAACAACCCTGAGTGGAAGACGATTGCAGTTAACGATGCGAGCAATGAGTTGGTTTCACCTACCGGTTCAATAGGTTATCGCTGGGGTGAAAAAGGTAAGTGGAATATTGATCAGCTAGACGGTAATACCGGCGAAGAGATCAAATTAGGCTTATCACTAAAAGATAGTGCAGACGAAGTGGTTGAAGTTTCCTTCCCTTACTTCGGTGGACAAGAGCACGAATACGGTTATTTTGATCATACTGATCACGATGCGAATCAACTACGTAAAGTACCTGCTAAGAAAATTAAGTTAGCAGATGGTAGTGAGAAGTTGGTTGCAACTGTATTTGACCTGACTCTTGCAAACTACGGTGTTGAGCACGGTTTAAACTGTGCAAATTCAGCATCAAGTTTTGACGAAGACAAGCCATACACGCCAGCATGGCAAGAAAAAATCACCGGTACGCCGCGTGAGCAGATCATCAAGATCGCACGAGAGTTTGCAGACAATGCAAACAAGACGACTGGTCGCAGCATGATCATTATCGGTGCGGCGATGAACCACTGGTACAACATGGACATGAACTACCGTGGCGTTATCAACATGTTGATGATGTGTGGTTGTATCGGTCAATCTGGTGGCGGTTGGGCTCACTATGTTGGACAAGAGAAGTTGCGTCCTCAGTGTGGTTGGCTACCGCTAGCATTTGGTTTGGATTGGCAGCGTCCACCACGTCAAATGAACGGTACCTCTTTCTTCTACAATCACGCAAACCAATGGCGTTATGAGAAATTGGAAATGGAAGAGGTTGTGTCACCTTTGGCTGATAAGTCTAAGTGGCAAGCTTCTATCATTGACTACAATACGCGTGCAGAGCGTATGGGTTGGTTGCCATCAGCACCTCAATTAGCAATTAACCCATTGCAGTTGACTAAAGATGCTGAGAAGGCAGGTAAAACTCCTCAAGAATACACGGTTGATCAATTGAAGAACGGTTCTTTGAAGTTTGCTTGTGAAGATCCGGATGATGTTCAAAACCATCCTCATAATATGTTTATCTGGCGTTCAAACCTATTAGGTTCGTCAGGTAAGGGTCATGAATACATGCTTCGTCACCTTCTAGGTACTAAGAACGGTCTTCAAGGTAAAGACCTTGATGAACGTGGCGCCAAGAAGCCAGAAGATGTTAAGTGGCACGATACGCCAGTCGAGGGTAAGGTCGACTTGCTAGTGACGCTAGACTTCCGTATGTCGACTACCTGCTTGTATTCAGATGTTGTATTACCTACAGCAACTTGGTACGAAAAAGACGATATGAATACGTCGGATATGCATCCGTTTATTCACCCTCTTTCTAAAGCGATTGACCCGGTTTGGGAATCGAGATCTGACTGGGATATCTTCAAAGGTATTGCCAAGAAGTTCTCTGAACTTTGTGAAGGCCACTTGGGTGTTGAGAAAGATTTGGTCACGGTACCGCTTCAGCACGACACACCAGGAGAGCTTGCTCAGCCAGAGGGTGTGAAAGCATGGTGGAAAGGTGAGTGTGACCTGATTCCAGGTAAGACGGCACCAAACCTAGCCGTTGTTGAACGTGATTACCCGAATACCTATAAGCGCTTTACTTCGCTTGGCCCATTGCTAGAGAAACTAGGTAATGGTGGTAAGGGTATTACTTGGAACACTGAAGATGAAGTGAAGTTCTTGGGTGAGCTTAACTATAAGCACACTGAAGAAGGCGCGCATCAGGGTCGTCCGAAGATTGAGTCGGCAATTGATGCCTCTGAAGTGATCTTGAGCCTGGCACCAGAAACTAATGGTCAGGTAGCGGTTAAAGCATGGGCTGCACTGTCAGAGTTTACCGGTAAAGATCACACACACTTGGCTAAGCCGAAAGAAGAGGAAAAAATCCGCTTCCGCGACATTCAGGCGCAGCCTCGTAAGATCATCTCTTCTCCTACCTGGTCAGGTCTGGAAGATGAGCACGTATCTTATAACGCAGGTTATACCAACGTACACGAGTTGATTCCATGGAGAACAGTGACAGGTCGTCAGCAGTTCTATCAGGATCATGAGTGGATGCGTGACTTCGGTGAAACCCAGTGCTTGTATAAGCCACCAGTTAACATGAAGACAGTTAAGCCTTTGTTAGACAAGAAACCAAACGGCAACAAAGAGATCGTATTGAACTGGATTACACCTCACCAGAAATGGGGTATCCACTCAACCTACTCTGATAACTTGTTGATGTTGACCCTTTCACGTGGTGGTCCGATTGTTTGGATCTCGGAAGTTGATGCAGCAAAAGCAGGCATCGAAGATAACGATTGGATCGAAGTGTTCAATGTTAACGGTGCCATTGCATGTCGTGCGGTCGTTTCCCAGCGTGTAAACGAAGGTATGAGCTTGATGTATCACGCACAGGAACGACAAATAAATATGCCGGGGGCTGAAACAACCAAGACACGTGGTGGTATGCATAACTCTGTTACAAGAGCGGTTATGAAGCCTACTCACATGATCGGTGGTTACGCACAGCAAGCATACGGATTTAACTACTACGGTACCGTTGGCTGTAACCGAGATGAATTTGTAATCGTCCGTAAGATGGACAAAGTTGACTGGTTGGACGAGTCGTCTGAAGAGCGAGGAGCATAGCGATGAAAGTACGTGCACAAATAGGCATGGTCCTGAACCTGGACAAATGTATCGGCTGTCACACTTGTTCTATCACTTGTAAGAACGTATGGACGAGCCGTGACGGTGTTGAATACGCTTGGTTTAACAATGTTGAATCTAAGCCAGGCGTGGGTTTCCCTAAAGAGTGGGAAAACCAGGAAAAATGGAACGGCGGTTGGGTCCGTGGTAACGATGGTAAGTTGACACCGCGTCAAGGTAACAAGATGCGTGTGTTGGCGAATATCTTCGGTAACCCTGACCTACCCGAAATCGATGACTACTATGAGCCATTCGATTACGACTACGAGCATCTGCATACTGCGCCAGAAAGCAAGCATCAGCCAACGGCTCGTCCGAAGTCGCTGATCACTGGCAAAATCATGGAGAAGATCAACTGGGGCCCAAACTGGGAAGAGATTCTAGGTACGGAGTTCGCTAAACGTAAAGTTGATTCAAACTTCAATGAAGTAGCGCAGAAAGACATCTACGGTCAGTTCGAAAAGACCTTTATGATGTACTTGCCACGCTTATGTGAGCACTGTTTGAATCCGGCTTGTGTTGCAAGTTGTCCTTCAGGTGCGATCTACAAGCGTGAAGAAGACGGTATCGTATTGATCGACCAAGACAAGTGTCGTGGTTGGAGAATGTGTGTATCGGGTTGCCCATACAAGAAGATCTACTACAACTGGAAGTCTGGTAAGTCAGAGAAGTGTATTTTCTGTTACCCACGTATCGAAGCGGGCCAGCCAACAGTTTGTTCTGAGACTTGTGTAGGTCGTATCCGTTACTTGGGTGTACTTCTTTATGATGCAGACCGTATCGAAGAAGCAGCAGCAACGCCGCTAGAGAAAGATTTGTACCAGGCACAGTTGGATATCTTCCTAGATCCAAATGATCCTAAAGTGCAAGATGCGGCACGCGCTGAAGGCATTCCTGATAGCTGGATTGAGTCGGCTCAAGCATCACCTGTTTATAAGATGGCAATGGACTGGAAAGTAGCGCTACCGTTACACCCAGAGTACCGTACGCTGCCAATGGTTTGGTACATCCCACCACTATCCCCAATCCAGAATGCTGCTGAGCAGGGTCGTATTGGTATGGACGGTGTGATTCCAGACATTAAGTCACTGCGTATTCCGGTACGGTACTTGGCTAATTTGCTAACGGCCGGTGAAGAAGCGCCAGTTGTGAATGCACTAGAAAGAATGCTGGCAATGCGTTCATTCAAGCGTTCACAGCAAGTAGAAGGCAAAGAAGATCTGGAAGTTTTGAAGAAGACGGGTTTAACAGCCTTACAGGTTGAAGAAATGTATCGTTACATGGCGATTGCTAACTACGAAGACCGTTTCGTCGTGCCATCAAGCCATAAAGCTTACGCAGAAGATGCTTACGACATGAAGAGTTCATGTGGTTTCAGCTTCGGCAATGGCTGTAGCGATGGTAACAACGAAGTCAACATGTTTGGTGGTAACAAACCAAGTAACCGAGCGAATATCATCGCGGTTTCAGGAGGTGACTAAGATGGATACTTCAAATGCGAAGGTGCTAGCTGTTGTATCTTGTTTGATGGATTACCCACGGGAAGACATCCTTCTTTACAAAGGTGAATTGGATCAAGTGGTAGCGGAGGCTGGCCTAGCGCCAGCCATCGAAACCAAGTTGCTGGCGTTTATTGAAAACCGGGCAGCGATGGATCTAATGGACTGGCAGAGTGAATACGGTGGTCTATTCGATCGTGGACGTTCGGTCGCGCTATGGTTGTTTGAGCACGTACACGGCGAATCCCGTGATCGTGGCCAGGCAATGGTAGATCTGGTCGATATGTACCGCGAAGCAGGTTTAGAGCTGGACAAGCACGAGTTGCCTGACTACATCCCCTTGTTCCTGGAGTTTCTCTCAACCCAAGGTAAAGAGAACGCCCAGAATTGGTTGCAGGAAATGGAGCATATTTTAGGCTTGATCCAGTGTCGCTTGGAAAAACGTAAAAGTGATTACTCGGTTTTGTTTGAGGCGCTTCTGGACTTTGCTGACAGTAAGATCGAATTGGACGAAATTCGTGAGCAAATCGCTGATGAGAAGCGAGATGACACGAAAAAAGCAATCGACAAAGAATGGGAAGAGGAAGAAGTGAAGTTTGGTGCTGAGTCACTAGATAAAAGCTGCGAGTCTTCAACGCGTCGACCCAGCGAAGCTCAGCGTCGTGACCAAGATATCCCGGTTAACTGGGTAGGTTTTGATGCCACGCCGTCCTCGTCACAATCTTCTATCTCCGATAAGAGAGGATAAGAAAATGGATTACTTAAATCATTTATTCTTTGGAATTTACCCCTACATTGCTTTGGCAGTGTTCGTTTTAGGTTCGATTGTGCGTTACGACCGCGATCAATATACCTGGAAAACTGGTTCAAGCCAGATGTTAGAAAGTGCTCAATTACGAAAAGGCAGCCGCCCTTTCCACGTGGGTATCATTATGGTTTTGATGGGGCACTTTGTGGGCCTATTAACGCCACATGTGGTATGGGAAACACTTGGCGTAAGCGATAGTTTCAAGCAAATGGTCGCAATGGGCATGGGTGGCTTCTTTGGCCTGGTGTGCTTATATGGCTTGGTGATTCTTGTTAAGCGTCGTTTAGGTAATGAGCGAGTGCGAGCGACTAGCTCAAGAATGGATATCCTTATCCTACTCTTGTTGTTGGTTCAGCTACTACTAGGCTTGATCTCGATCTTCGTATCGATGGGTCACCTGGATGGTGTTGAAATGGTTAAGCTAATGAGCTGGGCGCAAAATATGGTCTTGTTTAACGGCGTTGAAGCTTCAGCAGCGATTGCTGATGTTCACCCAATCTTTAAGCTACACGTAGCCTTGGGTATGACTTTGTTCTTGGTCTTCCCATTCAGCCGTTTAGTTCATGTTTGGAGTGTGCCAGTTAAGTACTTCTCTCGTAACTATCAGGTTGTACGTAGTAAGGCTTAATAGCCATCTTATCCCCGCAAAGCGCGGGGATATTTTCAAAGGGGTCAGACTCGATTGAAACCTTAGTTTCAATCGAGTCTGACCCCTTTGAAAATATAGACTAAGTTGGAGTTAGATATGATCCGAGTGAATCAAACAGAATTTGATGAAACAGCCATCGTCAAAGAAATGCAGTACCACGTGGCCCAAACGCACACGGAATCGAAAAATAAGGCTTGTGAGTCTCTGATTATCAGTGAGCTTCTTAAGCAGCGTGCTGAAGCTTTAAATCTAGCAGGTGGTGCAAAGAGCCAAGAAGCCCAGAGTACTGAAGATGCGTTTCTTGAAGCTTTGTTAGATACCGAAGTCGAAGTACCTTCGGCCAGTGAAGATGATTGCCGTCAGTATTTTGAAGCAAATCCTAAAAAATTCATGACCAGCCCCTTGGTCGAGGCGCGTCATATCTTGCTTGATGCATCACCCGATGATGCCAATGCTCGTTCCGAAGCAACGGAACTGGCAGAGCAACTGATTAAACGCTTACAAGAAAATATTGGGCAGTTTGAAGAGCTGGCCAAGATGCATTCCAAATGCCCTTCAAAAGAGACGGGTGGTCACCTTGGGCAGCTTGGTAAAGGCCAAACTGTGCCAGAATTCGAACGTCAGTTATTCAATTGTCCTGAAGGTTTAGCCAGTGCGCCAATCGAAAGCCGTTATGGTGTGCATGTTGTTTTCATTAACCACAAAGAAGAAGGTAAAGCTTTACCTTATGAGATGGTTAAAGAACGAATTTCTGATTACCTGAATGAAAAGGTTAGACGTAAAGCGATTGCCCAGTATATTCATTCATTAATTATGGATGCCGACATTGAAGGTTTCGACTTTAGTGTGTCCGACTCCCCTTTAATGCAGTAAGCTCCCCATATTTGGGGTCAGAGTAAAAATGGCTGTTTTTACTCTGACTCCAATTTCTTATCTAATAATGATCGGCTCAAGGTCATAAAAATGACTGAAGAGATCCCTGCAGCGGCAAATAGCATACACATCACCATTATCTGATAGCGAGCGGCAATAAAAGGCGATACGCCAGAGAGTATTTGCCCCGTCATCATTCCAGGTAGCGAGACCAGACCGACGGCGAACATTGCATTGATATTTGGAATCATTGCCGTGTTGAAAGCCGTATTCCGTGCAGTTTCGTAAACATGGCCACTACGAAGTTCAGCCTGTAAACGTTCGCCAGCCAAACTAATGCTGGTCATTGAGGTTGCAAAAATCATCCCGGCTAGTGGAATCATATAACGTGGCAAGTACCAAGGGTCTAGCTGTAACACTAGCTGTGTGACCAGAGCAAGCATTAAACCGCCACCAATAAATACCGCAATCAGCGCTTTACTGAATAACTGAAAGCGTCCCTTTGTTGATAGTGCGTTGTTGCCAGTGCTATCTGACAGCGTGTTTAGAGATATCCAGCTCGATGCCAGCATCATCACTGATAGAACAGCCAAGGTGAGCAAGCTGCTTTCTGATTCGAAGATCATGATCAGCGCGTAGCCAATTAATAGCAGCTGGAGTAGCATGCGGATGATTGAGTAACAGGCTTTTCCGTATGCCAGCCCCCAATATCGCATTAGAGCAATCACAAAGAAAGTAGGGATAAAAGCGATGAGCAAGCGTTCAAAGGGAATGATTTCAATAGTCATCGGAAACTCGAAGTGATTGAAAGGACGGCGCGTATCATAACATGGAGCAGAGTAAAGCGATGGCACTTCAAGAATGATCTGGGTCATACAAAACCTGAAGAATACTCATAAAATGGTAAATAATACGGCGAAAAGTGGTATCTCCTGTTAAGCTTGAAAGCAATCATGACTTTACTTCGGAGAGTACGAGTGTTTTTTGAAAGCTCATCCAAGAAACTAGCTAAGCTTGAAATCAACATGGCCGCTGCAGAAAGCTATCAGGCTTGGTGCAGTGCGGCAGAAAAACATGACCTGGCTTCGGGTGCCAGCGAATGGAAAGAGCTTGAGCATACAAGCGAATATGACTACAAACAGATTCGTCATCGTCTAGAAGCTCTTCAGAGGCTTCGTCGAGACAACAATTATCATGGCTTACTGTTCGCTCTGAATGAAGGTATACATGGCAATATGGGGGGAATGGGTAAGCCTGTTCTCTATAACCATGCCAAGTATGGTACGAAGAAACTTATCGAAGAGTATGTCGATGAGATAGTTGAGTCCATAGAGCATATCGCAGAATTAGATGCCTCGCAGATCGATTATGAAGAGCGCCTAGACTTCTTTCATCGAGCCAGCCTTTGCTACGGCCGAACAGCGCTGATGCTCAGTGGCGGCGGTGCACTTGGACATTTCCACATTGGTGTTGTAAAAGCCTTGCTTCAGCAAAATCTTCTACCAAGTGTTATATCAGGCGCTAGTGCGGGCTCGGTCATTACAGCCATATTTGGTACGCATACAGATTTGGAGCTAAAAGAACTCATTCAGCCAGTGAGAATGTTAGCTGAGGCGAAAGAAAATGCAGGCTGGCTTAAAAAGCTCTTGTATGGAAAGAGAAAGCGCGCTGATATCAAAGATTTTGAAGAGCATGTGCTCAATCGTTTGGTACCTGATCTGACCTTCCAAGAAGCGTATGAACTCACAGGCCGTCGGATCAATATTTCCGTAGCGCCTGCAGAACTCCATCAGACCTCTCGTTTGTTGAATGCGATTACTTCACCAAATGTTTATATTCGTACTGCTGTGCTTGCTTCGTGTGCAGTGCCCGGTATTTTCCCTTCTGTCATGTTGGAAGCGAAGAATGAGCTTGGTGAGCGTCAAGCCTATCTACCCACACGACGCTGGATAGACGGTTCTTTTAGTGATGACTTGCCGGCTAAGCGTTTGGCTCGTTTATACGATGTGAATCACTATATCGGAAGTTTGATTAATCCGATCGTATTGTTTACTAAAGATGGTTGGGATAACACGAGAATTCCAAGTTGGGTACGCTGGCTAACGCATAAGAGTGCTAGCCGTTTTGCCAAAGCAACTTGTGCCGTGAGTCAGAAATATACTCCAAACTGGACGCGTTTTAATGTCTTGATGAATACCGTTGCCTCGGTGCTAAACCAGGAATACAGCGCCAATATTAATGTCTACCCGGATTTTAGAAAATTCGATTTTCGGCAAATACTTAGCCCGCTGTCTGAAGCCGAGTTACTAGAGCTGGTTCGACAAGGGGAATTGGCAACCTGGTCACAGATGGAGCGAATTCGTATTACCAGCAAAGTAGAGCGAACGCTGGAGCGAATTTTGGAAGAATATGGAGAAAATGACCTGCTACATGCGAAGATGAAGCGGCGTAAGAAACAGGTTCAAAAAACCTAAGTTAGTGCATGTCCAGCTGTAGGGACATTTTATCAATAGGCGTTACTGAAAGTAGTGATTTCATACAACGCTTTGAGTCGTAGCCGCACAAAGCGATCTCCTCATCCGAAAATATCCAGGGTTTGCCAGATTCATACAATTCCAAGCGGGCGTTGAGAGGTGCTTGGTACTGCTCCATATAGTGGTGCTTGGCGCTATAGTATTTTAAACTCGATAAAGCATCCCTTTGCGTGATTACTGCTCGTTCGAATAAACCATTAGCCGCATAAACGGCAGCAGCAGTGTCTAGAAAAAGAGGGCGGTCTGAAAGGTCCTCATCATCGATGATATCCTCTATCATTTCTAAAGCACGTTGCGGGTTTCTAAATGAATCATTGGGATATGTTGCCAGCCACCAAGCATAGAAAGCATTGGAGCTGTCAAAAACCTGGTTTTCAATCGATTTCTCAAAATAGTAGCGTGCATTGTCAAGATTACGCTCAGTCCCGTGCCCAACCAGGCTGCTATGCGCTAATACTGCCAATGCCCAATAATACTCCTGGTACTTTTCGCTTTTCAGGATTTTAAAAGCTAATGACTTATCTGGCTCTTCAGTGTCAGCAAGAATTTGGTAGGCTTTTATCAAGGGTATGTAATAGTCATAAGCTTGGTCATAGCGCCCATAATCTGCTTTTTCTGCGATATCGAGATAAAGACGGGATTTTTCCAGATCTCTAGGGACTTGATAGTCGAGGATATAAAGGTTCGCTGCATGCAATGCGGGAATTCGGTAGCCGAGCTTTGCGTCCTGCTCGAAATAATGAAGGGCTTCAGGATAGTTGTGTGCTTCTAGATTTTGTAAGGCTTGTCTAAAGTTCGTTGCACAGGCGCTGAGTTGGATTACTAGAGCTATCACTAGTGAGAGTTTTATTGCACGACTGATCAAATTACCACTAAACACTACCGGCTATCCTTATTTAAATAATCCTTCAGCTATTCTACCACTGGTTTAGAGTATGTACACTTTAATGAAATATAAATAGAGAAAGGCCGAGACGATGTCCGGGCTTTCTCTAACAAGTAAAGTAAACTAACGCCCCATGAGACCCGCCACGGCTGCAACATCATCTTTGCTTTCCAGTAATTGTGCCAAAGCTTCCTCGGCTTTTTCTGGTGTGATGTGCAGACGGGTATAAATACTTTCATCAAGTTTGTCGGCTGGTTTAGGAACAACGCCTGCGTCAGCCAGCATATCTTGAGTGAGCTGCAGTAAACCGGCGTAT
>NZ_LWGG01001428.1:0-1233 GCF_001635365.1 Oleiphilus sp. HI0128
AGCGGTGCATTTGGTTCTTGCCGCTACAAACTGAAAAACCTTGATGAGAACAAGCGTGAATATGAACGTCTGATCGAAGTATTCAAAGCTCATGATATTGGGTACTTCTTCTATAATGGCGGCGGCGACTCTCAAGATACAGCTTATAAGGTTTCTCAACTAAGTGAAAAAATGGGTTACCCGATTACTTGTATCGGTGTGCCAAAAACCGTAGATAACGACCTTCCGTTCACTGATTGCTGCCCGGGCTTTGGTTCGGTTGCAAAATACGTCGCTATTTCTACTAAAGAAGCGGCAATGGACATCGCTTCTATGTGCGAGTCCTCAACTAAAGTATTTATTCTTGAGGTCATGGGCCGTCACGCAGGTTGGATCGCCGCAGCTGGTGGTTTGGCCGGCACCGAAGCGCACGAAGCACCACACGTTATTCTATTTCCAGAAATAGCCTTTGATAAACAGAAGTTTTTAGCACGTGTAGATGAAGCAGTAAAAAATTACGGTTACTGCGTTGTCGTGGCATCTGAAGGCGCTCAGTACGAAGATGGCCGCTTTGTAGCAGACGCAGGCGCAGTTGATGCGTTTGGTCATACCCAACTAGGTGGCGTCGCACCAACGCTTGCTAATATGGTTAAAGATGAATTTGGTTATAAATACCACTGGGCAGTTGCCGACTACCTTCAACGCGCAGCACGCCATATTTCCTCTTCAACGGATGTTGAGCAGGCCTATGCCATGGGCAAAGCAGCTGTTGATTTCGCTGTAAATGGTAAGAATGCAGTCATGCCAATTATCGTTCGCGAACAAGCCGCTCCATACAAGTGGTCTATCGGTGAAGCACCGCTTAGCCAGGTTGCTAACCAAGAAAAGAAAATGCCTATTCACTATATTTCAGATGATGGTTTCGGAATTACTGCTGAGTGTCGTGAATACCTAACTCCACTTGTTAAAGGCGAAGACTACCCGCCTTACGATGAGAACGGTATGCCGCGCTACGTTAAGCTTCAGAACAAGCTTATTGAAAAGAAGACAGGAAGTGAGTTCGAAGTTTAAAGCTTCGCAACACGCTTATCTAACTCAGAGACTCCGCCTACCCAAAGTTATGTAGGCGGCCCGTCTCGGGGCGCAGAACGGACATGCCGTTAGTTTCAGCCCTACGTATGCAGAGGGTTTCATCCTTCGCTAATGAATAGCCCCATAAAAACCTTGCCGCCAACAATCCTGGGCATCCAGGCC
>NZ_LWGG01001429.1:0-1454 GCF_001635365.1 Oleiphilus sp. HI0128
TACATGAAGACTTGGTTGAGCAGGCAATCCTATCCGTTTCCGGCTATCTACCAGCTACTGTTAAAGCAAACGAACAACGCTGGGTCGCGACTAAGCTTTTGGAAAATGATAGCGCTGTATTGGGCGCAATTGAATCGGCTGGTCAAAAAGAGCTGCTATCAAGGGTTTCCCATTGGCAGAGCAAGATTGAAGAAAGAACCGGGGAAGACGTCGACATACATATTGCTGATGGGCGCTTTAATCATGCACATTGCTTATCGCAAGAGGTAATAAAGGAAGCTGGTGTCGTGGGCAAGAATCTATCTGATAAGATAGACCATATTGTACTCGGGAAGCGCTTGGGAATCGGTATATTCTTACTGGTTATGTATGCGATGTTTACCTTTACGATCAACGTTGGCGGTGCCTTTATTGACCTCTTCGATATGGGCGTGGGTGCAATTTTTGTTGATGGCACTGCGCATCTGATGGGGCTGCTTGGCTTGCCTGAATGGAGCAAGGTGTTTTTGGCAGATGGTATTGGAGGGGGCATTCAGGTTGTCTCTACCTTTATTCCTATTATTGTTTGCTTGTATTTGTTTTTATCCGCACTTGAGGATAGCGGCTATATGGCACGCGCAGCCTTTGTGATGGATAGAGCTATGCGTAAGATTGGTCTGCCAGGTAAAGCCTTTGTACCGATGATCGTTGGTTTTGGTTGTAATGTTCCCGCTGTCATGGCGACGCGAACCCTGGAAAACCAGCGAGAAAGAAAGCTTACTATTTTGATGAATCCTTTTATGTCATGTGGTGCGCGTCTACCTGTATACGTATTGTTTGCGGCGGCCTTCTTTCCTGACAATGGTCAAAATCTAGTGTTTATTCTTTATTTGGCAGGTATTGCTGTTGCTGTTCTAACGGGTTTAATTATGCGTAAAACCCTTCTTCAGGGCGAAAGCAGCGGTTTTATGATGGAGCTGCCTCCTTATCACTTGCCCACCTTAAAAGCCGTATTATTAAGAACCTGGGATAGAGTAAAGCTTTTCATCCGCGATGCCGGGAAGGTGATTGTTCTGATGGTGCTGGCGCTAAATGTGCTCAACTCGATTGGCACGGACGGCTCTTTCGGGAATGAAGATTCTGAAGACTCGGTCTTAAGCGAAGTGAGCAAAACGCTTACGCCGATGTTCTCTCCTATGGGCATTAGTGAAGAAAATTGGCCTGCTACGGTTGGCATCTTTACCGGGGTCTTAGCTAAAGAAGCCGTTGTGGGCACCTTGGATTCACTATATGGGCAATTAGCGAGCGAAGGTGAAGCGCAAGAGCAGGGCTTTGATCTGGGAGCTAGCCTGAGTGAAGCATTGGCAACAGTACCGGAAAACTTTTCTGCTATAGGGGATATGCTGTTTGATCCCTTAGGCTTAGATGTGGGCGATATCAGCAATATCGATGCCGCCGCTGAAGCACAGGAAGTG
>NZ_LWGG01001430.1:0-556 GCF_001635365.1 Oleiphilus sp. HI0128
CAGAGCTGATTCGATGCGCTGTAAACTCTCACCAAGCAGTTCATTCGATTCACTAAACTGCTGGCAGGCCTTACCAAAAGCATCACCCAAACTGGCAATATCGGTAGTGCTTGCCGCAGCTTCGACCACGATGTCTGAGAGTTTGTTAACTTCAGCATCGATATGCTGGTCAAAACGAGAGCTGATGTTGTCTAGCATGCTACTAGAGGTTTCGACTAATGAAGCAATCGCTTCTCTTTGCTGGCTGGATGACTCGGATAAGGAGCCTGACAAGCCATCAAGCTCAGCCATAATTCGCTGACGCTCTTCTAACAAGTGGTTGTCACGCTCCATGTTGTTACTGATTTCTTCACGTAACTTGGAGATTACCTCCGCAGCAACCTTTGGTGTTTCAGACGCGGTTTCAATCAGCTCTGTCATGGGTTTCTCAATCGTTTCTGACAATTGGGCAACTTGCTGCGATAAGCTTTGTTGTAGCTTATTCATCGTCTCGGCAGCAGCGTTTGCACGACCTGCCTCTTCATCTCGCAAGCTGCTCAATTCTTCACGCACACTC
>NZ_LWGG01001431.1:0-901 GCF_001635365.1 Oleiphilus sp. HI0128
ATATCAGCCAGCAGTGCCAAGATAAACAAGATCAAATCAATAGCTTATGCAGTAGTGAGCAGGAGCTAGATCAATCTTTACAAGAAAATCTGGCTAAGCTTAGTGGCCATGATGTCGTGATAAGTCCGGACTTAAGTGCTTTAGGCGAGTGGTTGGAGACAACCCGAAAGGAGTGTTCGCTGTATGACGACAAGGCAAAGCTACTTCAGACAGAGCTTGGATTAATTAGCGATATCGAAAAGCAACATGACCAATACAAAGCCGTATTGAGCGAGCTTAATTCCCAGTTTGCCGAGGCGAAACAGAAACAGCAGTCGTTCATGGAGCAGCTTGCTGTACAGAAGGCAGAGCGCAAACGTCTGTTCGGCGATAAAGATGTAAGTGCCGAGCGTGAGAAGTCGGCTCAAAATTGTGAAAAAAGGCTTCTGTCCTATCAGGGCTTGCAGGGGTCAATAGCTGAGATCGAGAGAAACTTATCGGCACTTCAGGGAAAGCAGCAGCAGCTCGAGCAGCAGAAGTTTGAACACAAAGATCAGTTGGATCGTCTTGCTCATGACTGGCAGCAGAGACTCGAGAATAGCGTGTTCGAAGACCTGCCCAGCTTTCAGCAGGCTCATCTTGATGACGTAGAGATCGAGAATTTGGTGTCTTTAAAAGAAGAAACACAAAAAACTAAAGCAACATTGGAGGCAGAGCTAAAAACTGCCCAGAGCCAGTTAAAAGAGTTACAAGCTAAAGATCTTCCTAATTTGTCACTCGAAGAGCTCAAAGCGCTACTTGATGGCCTGGAGAGTGAAGTAGAAGCTTGTAGTCAGAGGCAGGGTGAACTAACGCAGATACTTAAGACCAACGCAGAACAGAAACAAAAGCATGAAAACCTGATGCGAGAAATTGAAGCCCA
>NZ_LWGG01001432.1:0-688 GCF_001635365.1 Oleiphilus sp. HI0128
GGTTTTGATGGGGCGGAAGATGGCGAGTATTTGTCCTTAGACCCTCCTTATAGAAATGCTGGCCAGCCTATGCTCGATATATCAGAATTACGATTACTTCCCACAATCAGTAATGAAGACTTCAAAAAACTATTAGAGCATGTCACTGTATTGCCTCAGGGTTGGGCTCCCGTTAATGTAAATACTGCAACAGCGGAAGTTTTACAGAGTTTAAGTGAAACCCTTACTGATGCCCAGGCAGATAGCTTGGTAGAAGCTCGTCAGGATAAGGCCTGGAAGAATATTGACGAGTTTAAGGCTGAGACTTTAGTTGCGGATGGAAAAATAAACTTTAATTACATCGGGGTTCGATCTGACTTTTACGAGTTAGCGACCGAAGTGACACTTTCCGAGCGCACGGTCAGGTTAAGAAGTGTACTCTATCGGAGTAACGAAGACGGGTCTTTACAGGTTCTTAGTCGTAACCAGGGCCAAAAATATTTAATTACCAAAGAGCAAGTGGCGCTATAATAAAACGATTAGCGTCGTTCAAAACAGATAGAGTAAACTCATGCCAAATACATTGTTTGTAAGGCCACATAAAGTACATCAGGTAGAAGGAGCGTTATATTTAAGTTGCTCACCATGATATTGCTGGTGAGCAACTTAAATATGGCGCGCGTTCGAGTCTGGAAATAATCGATCAGAC
>NZ_LWGG01001433.1:0-689 GCF_001635365.1 Oleiphilus sp. HI0128
TACCTTAATAGCCTCCATTGCCTGCATGCTCCCTATAATGCCAACCAACGGCGCCATAACACCTGACGTTGAGCAGGTAAGCTGCTCGTCATCCCCTTCAGCATACAAACACTGATAACACGGTGCTTCATCGTCACGCATATCGAAAACACTTACCTGCCCTTCCATTCGAATCGCGGCACCAGACACTAGAGGCTTTGCTTCTTCGACACATGCTCTATTGACCGAGAATCGAGTTGTGAATGTGTCGCTGCAGTCCAAAACCAAGTCAACTCTGGCGACAGCAGACCGTAACCCCTCCTCATCCAGACGTTTGGCAAGTACCTTCACTTCAACATGAGGGTTTATATTGCCAAGCATTTCAGCCGCGGAGTCTACTTTCATTTTTCCTAACGAGCTTTCGCCATGTAGAATTTGGCGCTGCAAGTTGGAAACATCAACATGGTCATCATCAACGATAGTTATGCAGCCAACACCTGCTGCTGCAAGATACATCGCAACCGGGCTACCCAAGCCACCCGCACCAATAATAAGTACTTTTGCATTCTTGAGCGCCAACTGCCCCGCAACATCGAATTTAGGCAACATGATCTGCCGGCTATATCGCAATAACTCCGGATCACTTAACTCTTGATAAACTTCGCGACTTTGCTGCTCGCTCACAATTCACCTCTATACAGATATAAAAC
>NZ_LWGG01001434.1:0-1036 GCF_001635365.1 Oleiphilus sp. HI0128
TTCGAGTAGTGAGGAAATGATACTTTCGGCGCTTAGAATCGCATCCCGAATTTGCACGATAGTGCTCATGTCTCGACGGTCTTCTTTTACATCTAGCAAGGTATTGGCATAGAGCTGAGCGGCGTTGATTGGTTGTAAAATATCATGGCTGGCTAGGGCCAGAAAGCGCGATTTAGTGGTATTCGCTTCTTCTGCCACGGCTTTGGCCTTTAGCAATTGCTCTTCAACTTCTTTTCTCAGTTCAATCTCTTTACGTAAATCCTGATTGATAGATTCAATCTGAGCGGTACGGCTTTGCACGCGTTGCTCCAAGTAAAGATTGTTTTGTTCGAGTTCATCCTGAGCGGCCATAAAGTCGGTGATATCGTCATAAGTGGTGACATAGCCTCCATCGGGAAGAGGGTTGCCCTTTATCTCGATAACGTGGCCGTTATGATGCTTGCGTACAACACGATAAGGCTTTCCTTGCATCAAATGTTTAAGACGTCGTTGAACATGCTCGTCAATGGCCCCAGGCCCCAATAGTCCGCGCTCAGCATTGAAGCGAACCAAGTCAGAAACTGCAATTCCGATTTGCAGCATGCCTTGGGGATAGTTAAACATTTCTTCATAGCGACGATTCCAGGCAACCATATTGAGGTCTCCGTTGACGACGCTAATGCCCGAAGAAATATTATCGAAGGACGCGAATAAAATATCCTGATTGAAACGCAGTGCTCGGGTCGTTTCTTCAAAGATATTAACGACTTCTTCTACCGCCAGCTTCTGACCACTCCTTAGGCTTTCTATCATGGCCTGAGAGGAGGCAACGCCAACAATGCCAGATAAGGATTGTTGGGCTTTTTTGATCAGTCGAGCGTCGGCTGTATTACCGCTGGTATGGTCGTATTCACCAAAGAGTTTGTTAGTGATGCTGCTGCCAACAAACTGTTCCAAAAGTGAGCGCAGGTCGAAGGTGCTAATATCGTCATAATTTTGGTATTCCGAGGCACGTTTTTGGGACTGGTTAGTAAAAGCCAGGGCTTGAATTCGGTCT
>NZ_LWGG01001435.1:0-966 GCF_001635365.1 Oleiphilus sp. HI0128
TCCCAAACGCTTATTCATCAAGGAATGCAACCATTAAGCGAGCGCTTCCTCTGTCAGAGCATTCAGCAAACCTTCACTTGCCGACTCAGCTAAATCAAGCACATGTGAAAAACCGGCAGTGCCACCAAAGTAAGGATCTGGCACTTCACTTTCAGGGCAATCACTGAAGTCTAAAAACAGCTTTAATTTATGCTGAAACTCTTCTGGACACATGGCTTGCAAGTTTTCCAGATTGGCCTTATCCATTGCAATAATATGATCAAAGGCTTCNAAGTCAGAGAAAACCACCTGACGTCCTTGAATTCGGCTTAAGTCATACGAACGGCTTAACGCATGCTTTTGTGTTCGAGGGTCTGGAGCTTTCCCTTCATGCCAACCCGCTGTACCGGCAGAATCCACAAAAAAGTGCTCCTTTAAACCAGCCTGATCAACACGAGACTGAAAAACACCTTGAGCAGTGGGTGAGCGACAGATATTTCCTAAACAAACAAACAGGATCTTATGCATAATTCCCAACTCGACTAAAAAAATTAAGAAAAAGAGAACATCATACCGCTAAAAGGTTTCTAAGATATTGCAGATCTGTTTCAGTATCGACCCCTGGAGGAGGGCTCTCCAAAGCTTGTTCGACATGAATGCTAACACCGTTAGATAAGGCTCTCAATTGCTCTAAACTTTCAAGCTTTTCAGTCATACTCGGCGGCCAATTCACATAAGCATTCAAGAAACCCACTCGGTAGGCATAGATACCGATATGGCGGTAATAGCTAGCGCCATCAGGTATCGCCGTTAAGGCCTTAGGATCTGAAAACTGATCACGACACCATGGTATCGGGGCACGACTAAAATAATTTGCCATACCATTGAGATCAAACACCACTTTTACTGCATTCGGATTAAAAACATCTTCTACTTTGACTATCGACTCACACAAAGTTGCAATGCCGGCACCTGGGGCTAATGACA
>NZ_LWGG01001436.1:0-1103 GCF_001635365.1 Oleiphilus sp. HI0128
CTAGTATTTTCTTGGCATTTTATATAAACGTGGAGAACTTAAAACAATGAAACACTATGATGCAGTAGTGATTGGCGCAGGAAATGGCGGACTAACCGCTGCCGCGACACTGCAAAAGAATGGATGTAACACCTTACTTGTTGAGCGCCATAATGTTCCGGGTGGATGCGGTACATCTTTCGTCCGCGGAGATTTCGAATTTGAAGTCGCTTTGCATCAGTTAAGTGGCGTTGGGACAGAAGACAGACCTTTCCTTATGAGAAAAATGTTCAAGGATTTGGATGTACTCGATAAAGTTGAACTGGTTCAGGAAGAGGAGCTATATCGATTAATTGTCCCAGGGAAACAAGATATTACACTTCCCGCGAGTTGGTCAGGCATTCAAAAAGTTCTAAAACAAAATTTTCCTGATGACAGTGATGCTATCACCCGCTTCTTTGATCTAGGAAGCAAGGTTGCTATGGAGTATTACATGGCCTTGCAACAGGTTAGGCGTAGTAATGACGAAAAGCTATTAGAGTCTCAATGTAAACACTTTGCTGCCTACGGTTTAAGAACTACCGATGAAGTATTGAATGAATTCTTCAGCAATAAAGAACTGATCAATACGATCACTCCCTATTGGAGTTATGTCGGTATCCCAACCAATGAATTAGTGTTTGCAGAATTTATTGGAATGCTTTTCGCCTATTGTACCTTCAAACCTTGGCACTTTAAGGGTGGATCTCAGAGTGTTTCTAGCGCAATTATCGATTCGTTTGTTGAAGCCGGAGGGTGCGTAAAGTTTAGTTGTGGTGCGAAGAAAATACATACCGCTGATAATAAGGTTCATGCTATTACACTCGAAGATGGCCAAACCGTAAGCTGTAATTATGTTGTTTCGAACGCCAGCCCACTGATCACCTTCAATGAACTCCTCGATCTTGAAAAGCCACCTATTCAGATCCAACAAGATTTTAAATCTAGACGCAAAGGTGTTTCTGCTGTTTGCTTGTATTTAGGTTTAGATTGTAAGCCAGAGGATATCGGTATTACATCTGCCGCTACCTTCGTAATTGATGGTGACAACCAGGATATTGACGAAACAGAACTATATAAAATGA
>NZ_LWGG01001437.1:0-575 GCF_001635365.1 Oleiphilus sp. HI0128
GTGTTCAAGCATTTCCAGGCAGGTGACGACGTCATAGGTGCCTGCTTCTTCGTCAGCAAGGGACTCTACGGTGATTTGTCGATAGTCAACTTCAACACCTGATTCAAGACCGTGTAGCCTTGCTACAGAAAGTGGGGCTTCACCCATATCAATACCCGTTACGTAGGCACCGCGCTGACATAGCCCTTCAGAGAGGATCCCACCGCCACAGCCGACGTCTACAACTTTTTTGCCGGGAAGGTGAGCGCGTTCATCAATATAGTTAAGACGAAGCGGGTTGATGTCGTGAAGCGGCTTAAACTCGCTTGATTTGTCCCACCAGCGACTAGCCAGTGCTTCGAATTTAGCGATTTCATTTGGATCGACGTTTTTTGCGGCTGTTTGGCTCATGTTTCTCTATTCGTGTGTTATAAATATTTCTAGAAGGCGTTTATTGTCAGCTTTCTGTCGACGAGCGAATTTTAGCTGCCCAGCTCTTGGCTTTAACAATAATTTCCTGCGTGTCCATATATTTTAGTTCGCCTTCTTCAAGAAGGAGTTTTCCGTTTACCCAGTTATGGCTTACTTGGTTGGAC
>NZ_LWGG01001438.1:0-16772 GCF_001635365.1 Oleiphilus sp. HI0128
AAGCGCCAGTTTATTCTCATAACAAGATGCTGACGCCTCGTAGTATTGAATGGGATCACTGGACCACTTGGGACTTGTCAGATCACTACCCTGTAGCGAGTGAGTTTGTATTCGCTGAGTAAGCCACTTTTTCTACCCTAGTTGCGTATTGATACCCACACTGTTTAGTGTGGGTTTTTTTCGTTTTGAGCGAGGCAAAAGACGCACGACTCGCTTTCTCCCGGCTGAGACATCGCGCCGGTATATATCTAATCTCTATTGAGCTTAATCTAAGCCAATTGTGATCTATTGAGGCGTTCTGCTCGTAAATCGTTTTGACCACTATTCCAATGTCTTGTCTTGAACTCTAATGAATCCATATAGGGCAATATGATGAAAGAGCGTAAGTTTCAGGTTAAACCCGGCACACATAAAGGAAATAAGGCGGCGCGCTTACCTTGCCGTGGCTGTACAAAAAACTGTGGAAACTATATGGTTTGTGAAGGCCGTCCATGGAGGACTCTAAGTGACCACAACTAAGTTATCTACCCGACTTTACGATACATCTTATCGAATCGTTGGCATCTTATATCTTGCCTCGGGCCTGTGGTGTGCGATAAATCCCACATTGTCCGCCAGTTTCTTGGGGATAAACTTTCAGAGTGAGATGGGGCTTGCCGAATTCTTTTCTGTCTATGGAGGGCTTCAAGTAGGGATCGGTTGTGCAATGATACTGTCATCATTTTACAAGCCTTACTTGGAAGGCGCCGTCTTTTTCGCAGCGATAGTATCGACAGGGCTAATAGGCTTTAGGTTGATCGCTTTGCCGCTTTTCAGCTCAGACACAAGCTTGTTAGGAATGGCTGTTCTTGAAGCGCTCATTGCTGTGCTGCTTTGGCGGTATTGGTATCTCATGAGGGCTCAGAATATCTTATTGAGATCTAAAATTTCCCGCTAACGGATATCTAAGTTTGTCTGCTTGGAAGGAGGAGCTGAACTCTCGTGATTCCTTATAGTCCGCTAAGTCACCTTTCAGGTGCGCAATTTAGATACGGATAAAACAGCCAGTTTGATCGTTGGCTAAATGATTCAAAATAAGCAAAAGCAACTCTTTCGTATAAACAGATACCGCTAAGTGATGGGCAGATCATAATTGACTTGTTTCATCTGCAGATCATTTGAATTGATTGGTTATTGGCAGGTTTCATATTACATTGCTAACCTTAGAGGATGCCTGAAGCGAAAGGATATCATTTCTTATGAAATATCAAATCATTAAGAATTTGGCTGCCAAGCTATTATTGTTTGCCATATTTTCGTTAGGGTTCACGAATGCGCACCCTCAATCTGTGATTGCATTGACTGCTCCAGAAAATGCCTTTGTTCAGGACATATCAGTCCAAGTATTGAAAAAAGCATACAACAAGATCGGTTATCAAGTAGAAATCCATAGACTTCCAAATGTTCGCTCTTTATTGTCTGCGAATATGGGTATGTTCGATGGGGAGGTATCACGTATTGGCAACCTGCATTCAAGCTACCCCAACTTAAATGCAGTACCTACCGCAATCAATATGATTAATATAATTGCTCTTGGAAAACACAGTAGCGAAAGAGTAAGCAAGATTAAAGATCTTGGGCATGACGTTGTTTGCGTAAAAGGAGTCAAGTTAGTAGAAAAGCTGGTTGAAGATAATAAAATCCAGTGCACTTTTGTTGTTAACACCAATCAAGCTCTCAGTATGGTCGCTCTGGGGAGAGTTAAATACACTTTACTGCCTGAAACTAACGCGTTGAAGGCTCTCCTAACCGAACCCTTCGAGAACGTTAAAATTGTCAGCCCAGTCTTATATTCAGAAAAGCTTTATCATTACTTGCATAAAAATAATCTCAATATAGTTGAACCTTTAGATAAAGTGCTTCGTAAAATGCAAAAAAATGGTGATATAGACCAAATACGCACTCGATTCTTAGAGAATATACTATAAGGAATGACTGCTTTAACTCCAAAGCTAGAATAATCAGTGTCTGAATTTCTATGACAATCAGGTCAAACTGGCATCAATCTTCAATAGTAGGCCCAGGCACAATGCTGCCTCGACACGACATCAACACAAGAAGTCAGTTCTAAGGGCCTAAACGTCCGCGAAGCTGACATTCACAAGGTCTTTAGCCACTTAATTCAGCCTCTCCACAGTCGTCATTGCCGCCCCCATTTCTTTCCACCCATTTCTACCAATCGAGACGCGGCTCGTCGAAAGGAAAAGGCGAGATCATTGGCGGACGAGAATTGTGCCAGTGACACGCCAATTAGACCCGTCGCCGACCACTCCAAATGTTCCCCCTCTTTGGTGCGAATCATGGTCGTCGCAAAGGAACTCGAGTTTCCCCCCTTCTCACTGACAAACAATTCTACATCTCCATCTCTGCTTTCGACTTGCGCTTCAAAATCGACAAATAATTCGTCGAGCGGGACTTGTGCCGCTAGCACCAAGCGGGTGCGAGATTCATAACACGCGTCAATGAGGTTCACGAATCGTCGCGCTTCGTTGAGGTGGTTGGCGCCCAATTGGGGGACGCTGTCCATAATGAGGACCGGAAATCGGTCGCAGAGGGAAAGATAATCGGCCGCGCCGAGCGGTTGGTAGCACAACTCGGAAAAGTCAAACCAGGCGCACCGGTCATTCAATCGGGCGACCTGGACGGTGCGACCGAAGCGAACTTGAATGACCTCAGCCTCAGTTCCGGATGCAGTGCCACCAAATATTTCTTCCAACTTCGCCTGCGTGTTGTTATTACTATTATTATCGCCATGAACATCCTTGTTTGACCAAAAATAGGATTGACCATCCGCTCGAGTTTCGAGTCGATAATCCTTAGTGGAACCCTCCATGGAAAAAATGTCGAACGTGTGTTTTAACATGTCTATGAATGGCATAAAAAGGGATCGGTTAATGCCTCCCTTATACAAGGCATCGGGGGAGCGATTCGAGGTGGCCACTACCACGACATTCCAATCCAATAATAATAAAAACAGTCTTTTCAAAATCATGGCATCGGCAACGTCTGTCACTTGAAATTCATCGAAACAGAGGAGTTGGGCTTCTTGTGCCAATTGTTTCGCAATGATGGGAATAGCATCACCCCGTGGGTGCTTCTTTTTGTAGACAAAGATTCGATGATGGACGTCTAGCATGAATTCATGAAAGTGGACGCGGCGTTTGGTAATTTTTGCGTGTTTGTGGCTGGAATTATTACAGCGAGAATCATCATCAGGAACATTAACCGACGCGTAAAAGAGATCCATTAGAAAACTCTTACCGACCCCGACCGGTCCATGAATGTAAATGCCCCGCGGTGGTGGACCAAAAGACCACAAATGGAACTTCTTTCGAAGAAAGGACTGGGCGGATGCCATGGATCGTGCCAGTAACAGTGGACTGCTGCTTTTACGGCTGCTCTCTGTCGGATCGTCGGTAAGCAAAGGTACTGGTGGGAGCGAGACAAGAGACTCGTGCAGGGCATCCAATTTTGCCGCCAGAGCGACTTGAGCGTTATCTCTCCGCACCTCCCCCGCGTCCACCTTGAGTTCATAAGCCGCTACCACGGGACCTGTCGAAAAGCTCCGCCGAGCGACGCGATGCTTTTCTATCATCATCTTCTTCGTCATGGAGTTAATGAGTTTATCAACCAAAAGGTTTAATACGATGTATGGGTATCAAATGGATTTGTATTAGAGACTAAAATTTCGGAGTTCAACTTGTACAAAATTAGCATAACTATCTCAAATCTAGGGCTGGAGTTTGGGCAGAGCGGTCATTTTCCATTGTCGATCCGTGCTGCGAATCATGCCTTTGGAGTTAAAGGATACTAATAAAACGCTCGAGGTAGCTATTTTTTAGAACCTGACCTAGGCACCATCAAAAGCTAAAGGTCTGCTTTCCTGTTTTAAGTAATGTAAGGTTTCGAGGAAAATAGGCTCGATTCTTATGACCGCTATTCACCATTTTTTGATACTGGGATAAAAGTTCGTATCAGTAATATTCAGCCAAAGCTGAGAGAAGTACCAAGGCCTGCTTTTGGCACTTAGCGGACGTCAAGCAGCGCTTGCCAACCAATAGAAGAATTGAACTCAGAAGTAATGGTATTTAATATGCGCCACATAATTATCTGTTTTTAACTCGCCGTTCTTTTCTCTTAGGATGTTGGTCAGCCCTTTGTATTCCAATAAACGTTTTGAGGACCGTTCATAGTGCAGGTAAATCGGGTCCATCACTAGTCCGATTAGCCAGCTTTGCGGCTTAATGGATAGTTGCAAGCGCTCTTCATTAATATCAACAGTCTCTAGTTTGAAACCAATTAACTCAGACCGATCAAGCGACAGGATTTCAAATTTGATCTTCTTTCCCGCTAGCAAGTGCTGCCAATATTTGATGACCAAACGATCAAAGCCTGCATCGGCGACAATGCGCTTGCTGTTATCAATGCTTATCGTTTCATGCTGCAGGTCTTTCTTTTTGATGTGTTCAATCTTTACCTGATTGTCAGTTTTGGTCAGAAGACTTGTTTGATTCGAGCGGAGGTCGATAAAGCTCATGTCGGGTATTAATTTATGCTTCGAGAAATCCAGATCTTTCTTCGCAAAGACCTCTCCGTCTGGCGCCTTGTATTCGACATATGCATTGTCATACTGATTTGATCGATTGAGGTTTATATAGTGGTGCTCTGAGTACAGCAACTCGTCACTGTCTAGCGAATACGCTTTGCCCTCAAACTGAACGACTTTGATATCGCTTGGCGCAGCTTGTAGCTGAGCGCAAAGCGAAGAGAGCACAAAGAAACTGGCAATTGAGAAACTGCTAATAGCTTGCATATTTGCCTCCTTGGGCTGGCAGATCCTCCTTTGGTGAAGAGGGGAAGATTGCAGTACACAGAACTCCGACTACGAACCATTCTAGGATGATGAAAATAAGGGAGGCGTCTGCAAAGTGAAGCGCGCCGAAGTGACGGCCTGCCAGGTATGAAGCGGGTCCGGAAATGCAACATAAGCAGATGAAAAAATATGGCTTGGCTAAAAACCATTGCAGCGACGAAAGCAGTGTGAGCGTAAACGCACACCACATTATGATTAACCACAAGGGAATTATAAAATCGTTGGTTCTTAACTCGGGGTTCGGAAACTGGTAAACGCCTAGATGCATAAGCAAGCTGTCGATCAGAATGCCGATACACGCGATATACAAGAGTTTTAATGAGTTGTGAGTCGATGCGTTTGTTCGAACGAAATGCACTAATAGCAAGGCGAATGCGCAGAGCGCCAGGTACCAATCTGATAAAATTGCCAGAAACCAACAGCTTTGGAATAACACCGCATTGAGGAGCCTATTTAGTTGTTCCCGAGACATTGAGTAGACTCCTTAATGGTGTGGTTGGCTATATCGCTTATCACTGCCTTATATGCGAGACAGGGGCTCGTTTCTATAACCTGGTTTAGCGAATAACATATGAGATACGCCGATAGAGCGCTCTTTGAAACCTCCTGCGCAGTAGCAGAGGTAGAACTCCCACATACGTTTAAATTCTTTGCTATAGCCTAGCTCTGTGATGGTCGCTGAGGCTTTATTAAATGAATCCAACCATGCTAGCAGTGTTCTAGCGTAGTGTTCCGCAAAGTCCTCTTGATAAACGAGTCGTAGGTCGCTGGCCTTCATCGATGAGCTAGTGAGAGCCTGAATTGAAGGAATACAACTACCAGGAAAGATATAACGCTGAATAAAATCGACGTTGCGTTTGGCGTACTCGAAACGCTGGTCTTCAATTGTGATGGCTTGAATCAGCATCGCGCCATTTGGTTTCAACAGTGAGGCGCAAGTCGCGAAAAAGGTGTCATAGTATTGCCAGCCAACCGCTTCGATCATTTCTATTGAAACGAGCTTGTCGAATTGCCCCTCTAGCTCACGATAGTCTTGCTTTAGAAGTGTGATTTTATCGCTTAAGCCTGCTTCGCTGATCCGTGTTTGTGCTAACTCATGTTGTTTATCAGAGATCGTGGTGGTGGTGACTTTGCAGCCATAGTGCTTGGCAGCATAGATGGCAAACCCGCCCCAGCCAGAGCCAATTTCAACCACATGGTCAGATTCAGATAGGTTTAGTTTTTCACAGATAGTCTTAAGCTTGTATTGTGATGCCTCTTCCATGCTTGCCTGTTCGCTAGGGAAGATGCCAGAGGAATACATCATTGTCGGGTCCAGGAAGGTCTTAAATAAATCATTACCCAGGTCGTAATGCGCAGCGATATTTCGCTTGGAGCCTTTTTCGGTATTTTGGTTCCAGAGGTGAAAGGCTTTAGTTAAGGGCCGGGATAGCAGGGCGAAGCCGCCTTCCATTTGATCTAGAATATCACGGTTCTGGACCATGACTTGCACTAGTTTAGTTAGATCCGGTGAGCTCCAGTCTTCTGACATATAGGCTTCTGCCGCGCCTATGCTGCCGCCCGTCATAATATCTAGATAACAATTTTCATCAAGAATATGTAGCTCGGAATAAAGCGGGTCATTGGGAGAAAGTGGTTCTCCGAAGAGTGTACGTGCGCCTGGTTCAACAATGACAATTGTCCCCGTGTGCAGTTTTTGTAGCTGCTTATGTACGAGTTTTCGGGCGACGCTACTTACACTGAATTTTGATTGCTTTTTGGCGTGACTCACTAGGCTTGTGGGACTCATCTCGATGTCTCCTTTACGGGCATTCGTTGTTATCTTATTTGCTTAAGTTAGGGTGATCGTAAAATTGTATGCGCTTTAGCCATAGCTTTAACGCTTGCCAATATATCCCCATGCTTACTCTTACGGTCATAAACGGAAATCGGATCAGTGTGCTGGCTAAATAGTTTGTGAAATCGTATCGCTCCATCACTAACGTGGCGTCAAAGTGCTTTTCGTTTTGTTCGTCGCGCTGGGTGTTATCCATATGCACTCTTAGCCCTTGGTTTGGCTCATCAAAGGTCCAGTGATAGGTCATATCCATAGGGTTGAACGGCGAAACATGAAAAACTTTGGGAAACTCATAGTGGTGATATTTTTGTGCTTTCAGGGCATACGAGCCATACTCTCCCGATTGACCTACGGGTAGCACATAAGCATGCCGTTCACCCCATGGGGTGTTGGTGATTTCAGCCAAAATAGAAACCAGCTTGTTAGCTTTGTCAAAACAGTAGTAGAAGGTGACAGGGTTAAAGACTGCATTGAAATAGCGGGCGTGGCACAGCATTCTGACGTGTTCAATTTCCGGCGCAGATAAACCTTGTTCGGTGAGATTGTTCGTCACTTTGTTAATGACGGCTTGTTTTAAATCGCCCGATTCGGGTGAGTAATAATCATCGCGACGAAACGAGACAATATTGAACTTTTCGAGTGAACAGTACCACTTCGATTTACACAGCGATTCTAACTCGTCTAAGTCAAGATAGAGCATAAACAAGGGGTAGCGAAACTGGTGTTTCTTGGGCAAGAAACGACGATGCCGTATCGATCCTCTATATATTGAGCTGTGCTTTATTTTGCTCACTAGAGTGTTTCTCCGAAAGCCTCTGCGACGCGAAGTCCGCTATTGACCCCATCTTCATGAAAGCCGTTGAACCAATAGGCACCACAATAGTGTGTGCGTCCATGACCAGACTCAGGGTTACCACTTATTTCATGATGACGCGCCTGTGCTTTGACGCCGTCTTGGCTAAAGACCGGGTGGCTGTAGTTGAACGTGCGAATGATCTTGCTGGGGTCTATTTCATTGGTCCTGTTTAGAGTAACTAGAAATGTTTCGGGAGCGTCGTCGAAGTTCTGCAGGATGTTCATGTTGTAAGTCACCATGGCACAATCATTAGCGCGCTGAGGAATATGATAATTCCAAGCCGCCCAGGCCAGTTTTTTCTTAGGCATGAGGCGAGTATCTGTATGCAGAGTGACGCTGTTGTCCTGATAGGGGATTGCGCCAAGAATCTCGCTCTCTTTTTCAGACACATCGCCGAGTAGCCGTAAGGCTTGATCGCTATGGCAGGCAAAGATGACCTGATCAAAGGTCTGCACAGAATGGTCGCTAAAGGTAATGGCCGCCTCGCTAGGGCTTCGTGTTACCTTTATGATATTGCTGTTAAGGTGAATGTTGTCTTTAAAACGCTGTGTAATCGGTGCTATGTAAGACTCTGAACCATTCGTTAGTACCCTCCACTGCGGTCGATCATCGACACTTAACATGCCGTGATTCTTAAAAAACTGAATAAAGAATTTTAAGGGAAACGATAGCATTACATCGACAGATGCAGACCAGATAGCCGCTCCCATTGGAACAATATAATAGTTTTTAAACGCGTCGGAATAGCCATTTTGTTCAATGAATTCACCTAGGCTTTGCTCAGTGTCGAGTGTACCCGCTTCCAAGCTCTCAACCGTTTGTTTGTTGAATTTAAGTATGTCGCTTATCATCCTCAGAAACTTAGGGCGGAACAGGTTACTTCGTTGCGCGAATAAGCTGTTTAGGTTGGTGCCATTGTATTCAAGGTCAGTGTTTTCACATCGTACACTGAAGCTCATGTCTGAATCTTCGCTTGTAACGCCTAGCTGGTCCATTAGTTTGATGAAGTTAGGGTAGGTCCAGTCATTAAAAACGATAAAACCTGTATTCACCGGGTAGCTTTTGCCTTGGCATTGTACGTGTTCGGTGTGGGTATGGCCGCCAATATAGTCGTTCGATTCGAATAAGCTAACGTCATGACGCTTACTCAAAAGATAGGCAGACGTCAGGCCCGCGATGCCTGATCCGATGACCGCAATGCGTTGGTTTGTAAGGTGCTGGTGAGAAGGGTTCTGATTCATTGCTGGTGATCCTGAGGGTTTGTCGTCGCGATTGACTGAGTTGTTCTTGTAGAAGAATCGGCCTGAGATGCATTGCGCGATAACTTGGCAAGTAAAGAAAAGCGAAGATGATCAGGTAACAAAGAGATCAGCTTCAATGTTCGAGTAAATCGTTGCGGAAAATGTATGTCGAAAATGCCTCTTTCAAGTCCGGAAATAATTCGACTGGCAGCTTCTTCGGGTTCCATGAGTAGTGGCATTGGAAAATCATTGAGATCGGTTAAAGGTGTTTTGACAAACCCCGGACTCACTAGATGAACGTCAATGCCTTCTTGCTGTAAATCTATTTTTAAGCACTCGGTAAAATATCGTAGTGCCGCTTTTGAAGCGCCGTAGACATGTGCTCTGGGAAGCGCTTGATAGGTGACGCTGCTCGACATCACGACCAGTTTTGGCGTTTTTCCTTGTTTGGCGGATTCGCGCAACAGGGGCAGCGCTGCATTGATGGTCGAAACAGCGGCCGTGAAATTGGTGTCCATCACGCGTTTGATACTGCTCATATCAATTTCGTCTGAATCGATATACTCACACGTACCCGCGTTCACGACGACCATATCAATCGACGGATAAGTGCTTTGCAGCTTTTCTACGACGGCTTGGCAAGCACTATCATTGGTGATATCTAGCGTTTGTGGCTCGCACTTTGATGGTGTCTGTCCGCACAACGCGTCTAGTTTATCTTCTGAGCGAGCGCTTGCTATGATTGATTTATCAAACTTCGCCAAGGCGGTGACGAGCGCTTTTCCAATCCCGGTGCTAGCACCAATTACCCAAATACGTTCAATATCATTCAGCATTGTCGGCTCCTGCTACTTCATAAAATATTTTAGAGTTTGGATAAGTTTCCCCATGACCGGTATGTGCTCATAGAGCAATTGCCCGCCATCAAAGTAGTCTCTGTGGTAGTGCACTTTGTCGTTGAAACGTATTAGGCTTGCCCCTTCAATCGTGATTATTCTGCCTTTATTTAGCTTCGGGTGAGCATATTTCATGGTCCAATTTAACATGGCATCATTGTCTGTAACCCACTGGTCATGGAAGGTGAACTGGCAGGAAAGTAAGTTCTGATACAGTGACGCGCAGTACCCTTGAAAGTTAGCTACGCCTTCTATCCGATGAAAGCTATCTTCGAATAATACGTCTGGTTCGTAGACTGCTTCAATGATTCCACTATCGCAGTTATTCGCATCGAGCGTGTGGAAGAGGTGCTTGAATCGCTCTACAACATTAGCGGGTGTTTCTGACTTTATAACGACGACTGACATGATGATTGTGCCTTTTTAAGTATGAACGTTTATGCTTGAACGTTTTTGTCTACCTTCTTCTAGGATACGAGAAGGCACAGGGTTCAGATCAGAAATAATTCTAAAAAAGCTCAATAGACGCAGTATCAAGTAAGAAATATCAATCTCCCACCAGTAGAAACCCTGCCTTGCAGAGACGGCAAAGCGGTGATGATTGTTGTGCCAGCCTTCTCCCAGGGTAAGCAGTGCAAGGAAAGCATTATTCCGACTTTGGTCTTTTGTCTCAAAGCGCCTTGATCCCCATACGTGACCAAGAGAGTTAATGGTGAAGGTGGCGTGAAACAAAAATACTGTAGAGATAAAGAAGCCCCAAACCAGAATTTGTAAACCATTAACGCCTGAGTTTGGTAAAGCATAAGCCAAGTATTCACCCAGCATGTACATGCCGATTGCGAAGAGAACGGGCACTAGGCTATCAAAGCGATTTAGAAAGCGGAGTTCAGGGAACTTCGCTAGGTCTTTTATGACACTGTAATCGGTTTTAAACCCTTCATCGCTCATGAACCATCCGACGTGACTCCACCAAAAACCATGAGCAATGGGAGAGTGTAAGTCTGACTCTTCATCTGAGTGCTTATGATGATTCCGGTGATGAGCGGCCCACCAAAGCGGGCCTCTTTGAGACGCTGAATTGCCTAGCACGGCAAAACAAAACTGCCAAAAGCGGTTGGCCTTGTAACTCTTGTGAGAAAAAAAGCGGTGATAAAACGCGGTGACCGCAAACATCCTTAGCCAAAAAGCGGCTAAACAGATCGCAATGGCGACGGGGCTCCAGCCTGTCCAGATGACACCTAGGCAGCCTAAGTGGACGGCAATAAATGGCATGCAACGCATCCAGTTTACGGTGTTGGTAGCGTGCTCCCTTTTGGGGTCAGGTGAGTAAGACTCAGAGTCAAACCAGCTAATAAGGTTACCTATTAGCCTTGTTGAGTGACCCGCTTTAGTCTTACTGCTCGGTGTATCGTTCATGAGTAATAGTCCAAAAGAGGAAGCTGTTCAGTATCAGCTTGTTTGTGAAGCGATTTAAATGCCGCTTTCGTTTGTGACGTTGCCAGGGCGTGTTCGACTATTTCTGCGGGGTAAGCGCATGCAGCTCTCTGTTCTTTAGTTGGTTGGTGTATTGACTTGCTATCCAAGGTTTGTAGTTCAGGAACATAGCGTCTTATAAACTGTCCTTGGGGGTCAAAGCGTTCAGACTGGCGTGTGGGGTTAAAAATTCTGAAGTAGGGAACCGCGTCGACGCCTGTCGAGGCTGACCATTGCCATCCACCATTGTTGGACGCCAAATCACCATCGACTAGCATTTCCATAAAGTACGCTTCACCGAGTCGCCAATCAATTAATAAGTGCTTTGTTAAAAACATCGCGGTAATCATGCGTAGTCGATTGTGCATCCAGGCTTTTTCTTTTAATTGGCGCATGGCAGCATCAACGATGGGGTAGCCTGTTTTTCCAGCCTTCCATTGTTCAAACAAACGATGGTCTTTACGCCAAGGTAGCTGATCTGTTTCTTTCTTAAACGGCTTATGCATGCTCAACCTCGGATAAGCGTACAAGAGGTGGCGATAGAATTCTCTCCATAGTAGTTCGTTTATCCAGGTGTTGACGCCTTCATTACGCCCTTCAAACTCGCCTTGATTATAGCTTAGTGCTGATCTTAAACACTGTGATGTGCTTACGATACCCGTTGCAAGATAAGGAGACAGTGAACTTGTCGCGTCGAGCGAGGGAATATCTCTGGCCTTATGGTAAGAGGCTGCGCGTTCTTCCATGAAGTTATTAAGTAGCTCGTGAGCGTGATCTTCTCCTGCGGGCCAATGATGGTCCCACCGAGAATCGACTTGAAACGTCGCAACATTCAAGTTTGGTGCTTTGACTGTTAAGGGCGGTTGTGGCGAGGGTTTGTTGACCAGGTGCCTGGATAAAGTCTTCGACTGCTTTAAAAATGCACGTTTAAATGCCGAGAATACATGATAGTAGCTTCCCTTCTGGTTCCTCAAGGTGCCCGGAGAAACGATGCATTGATCATGAAAAGATTGGCTGATAATGCCGTGATTACGTAAGTTTTCAGATACCGACTTGGCGAGTCGGCGCTCGTTCAGTCCATAATCTTCATTGTAGAAAAGGTGAGAAACTTTCAGCTGGCTGGCAAACTCAGAAATACTCGATTCCAGTTTTTGCATGGATTCTGCTGTAAGAACATAAAAGGGAACGTTAAGCTCGCTGAGAGCGCCAGAGAGTATTTCTAGTTGGCGCAGGATAAGAGATCGTTTAGCTGGCGACTCATTGTGGGCATCCCAGGTTTCTTCAGATATCACATAAACAGCAATGCTAGGCCCGGATGACATGGCAGCCGAAAGCGCCGGGTTATCATAAACCCTTAGATCACTTCTAAACCAGATTAGGTTGAGTAAATGTTCTTGCGTCATCTTATATTATCCCTTTTTGTTGCTATTTTATGTTGCCAATATCTTATACTACGAACCTTGTATATCATACGCAGGCCGAATGAAATTAGATCTGTTTTGCTACCGATATGCCACTTAAATAGGCGCACTCAAGTCCGTGGCGGGATTGATTCGTGGCAAGATAGTCTCCACTGAGGTGTATTTTTTCACTACATGTAAGGTAGTTCTCTTTATTGTCGATGGGGGTATTACTCGGCAGAGAATATAGCCAGCGATGTAAGTGTGAAACGATGATATCTATTTTTTGTTCGCATAGTGCTTCGAACTCACTCAATAGATAGCTTTCAACGCGTGTTCGTTCCCAATTAATTGTTTCTTGGCTCCACTCTTCGCCAGCTTGGACTTGATAGTACTGCACTGAATCGTCTGGCTTAGCACCTCGTTTAACGTGCTCTGGCGAAATTGACTTAATATTTGGGTGCTGTGCAGAATCTATTTTTAGTTCTGTACTGCTACGAACGGCCAAGAGAAGTACCCATTGTGGTTCCATTTTAATGTGCTCGATTAGAGGGCAGAGACTATTGCCTTTGGGTAATAGGTCGTAAGCTTGTTGAGGTGGCGTTGCGATTACAATGTGCTCTGCTGTGCAGAACAGCTGCTCGCCAGTAGGTGATTCAGTGTAAACCTGCCAAAGCTCACGTTCCTTTTCGAGGCGACAAACCCGGGTGGAAAAGTGAATGTTCAGGTCTTTAGCAATGTGGCGCGTGATGCTGGAGTTTCGCTCTCGGCCAACATAGTACTCTGGCTGATTGGCGCAGGGAACGATAAGCTCATCGGCCAGCCACTTATCAAGTTGAGCTTTAAATTGTGGTGTTTCGCTAGAGAAACTAGGGCAGCCGAGGTCAAACGTAAGGCTTTGGTCGTCAGGTAGTGGTAAGCGCTTTGATGAGAGCCTGCCGCCAGTTCCGCGTGACTTTTCGACCACCGCTACCTTTTTGCCTCTATGTTGTAACTGCTTAGCAGCCGTTAATCCTGCCATGCCTGCACCAATTATGACTACGTCCATAACTGTGTCCATAACTACGTCTGATTTCATGTCTCACCTAAGTATTAAAAGATTCTACTAACTATACGGCATAGCTCAGATATTGGATTTATGGGTTTACCCAAATAGTAATATGCTTTACATTTCAGGAATGATTCAAACGTAGATTTCTTGCAGGAAGGCCCGGTGGCTACCATCACTCCAGAAAACCAAAAGTTAAACGCCTTGTTAATGAGTATTGCTCAAAATCAAGACCGTAGTTCGTTTATAGAACTATTTAACTTAAGCTCTGCACGCTTGAAAGCGTATGCCATTAAGTGTGGTTCGAACTCAGCAGATGCCGAGGAGCTATTACAAGAGTGCATGTTAACCGCATGGCGAAAAGCGCATACCTTTAAGCCAGAATCCGGCACTGCGATTACCTGGTTATATACGATTGTTCGTAACAAACGTATTGATATTGCACGTAAGGGTCGCCCTGATTTGGTCCAATCTGATGACTTGTTTTATGAAGAGGGTGGTGAATCTCTAGAAAGTGAAGTCGAAAGTGATCTAAATGCGCTGATTGTTCGTAACTTAATCACAGCCTTACCTGACGAGCAAAAACAGATTGTCTACAAGGTTTACTTTGAAGGGAAATCACACAGTGAAATTGCAGGGGAATTGGACTTGCCCCTTGGCACGATTAAATCGAGACTCAGACTAGCAATGAAAAAGCTAGATAACTTGGCAAAAGAGCATATGACATGGCTAATTATCATCCTTCCGATGACCTTTTAATGCAGTTCGCTGCTGGGCAGGCACCTAATGCTTTGGGTATTATCGTTGCTTGTCATATCGAAACTTGCGGTTCGTGTGCCGCAAAAGTACGACGTTACGAAAGCTTAGGCGGTGATATATTATCTAGCCTGGAGCCT
The DNA here is from genome assembly GCF_001635365.1 of Oleiphilus sp. HI0128. Classification (NCBI taxonomy): domain Bacteria; kingdom Pseudomonadati; phylum Pseudomonadota; class Gammaproteobacteria; order Oceanospirillales; family Oleiphilaceae; genus Oleiphilus; species Oleiphilus sp. HI0128. The sequence continues at coordinate 14,560 of NZ_LWGG01001438.1, forward strand.
GAGCCGGTTGGCGCGAACGTACTAGACAATATTCTCGCGCGGCTTGATGATCCTGTCGCGAATGACAAACCTTTGAACTCAGCGAATCAGCAGGTCGAGATTCCACCGCCACTGAGGCGGTTTGTTGATAAAGACTTCGACCAGTTATCGTGGTCAGGCTTTTCAAGCAGCATAAAAGAGTTTGTATTACCTATTTCCGATGAACGCTACACCGCTAAGTTTTATCGAATCGCTGCAGGCAAAGAACTCCCAGAGCATACACATGAGGGCAATGAATTTACCTTAGTGATGCGTGGTAGTTTTTGCGATAAAGCAGGTGATTATCATAAAGATGATTTCATTTTGGCCGACACCCAGACTGTTCACCAGCCAAGAGCGCATATGGAAGAAGACTGTATATGCTTTGCTGTGATGGATGCTCCTTTGAAAATGACGGGCTTTTTTGGTCGAATGTTGAACCCATTCCTTCGTTGACAGAGTATTTCGGATTAGCCTCTTAGCACTTACCTTAAGTAAATTGAAGTGCCGTCGTTTAGGGTCATGCATTGCGACAATTGCGGGGTTTTCTTTCCATGGTTTCCGCGTTCTTACAAAGCCTCAAGGCATAACCTAGATTTCATCGCGAAGGCCTATTCCATCTAGGCCTTCGCTTAACACCTCATATTTAAACCTGTTCAATCTGTTTTAAGGGTGAGACTGGGTATTTCTATTGGTTCAAGAACTTCGCTAAATAATGTTGAATTTCACCGTCCTTGACTGCGCTATATCCAATGTACATATTATTGCCTTCTAATGCGATGGAGCCTGTCGTGATTTGAGTGCCTGAGGTCGCTACGGTTGCACCGATGAACTGGCCACTTGAATCAAATTTCTCGTTGTTACCACCACCGACAACATACACTGCACTGTCTTCATCAAGCGCTAAGTCTTGAACAATATTTTGGCTCGTGGTTTGCCACAGCTCTTGCCCTTGCTCATTCAATTTAACTAGGCGTCTGGACTTGTCGTTAGAAAGGCTGAGCACTACATTGTCTCGCCAATCTGCCTTCAGTAAAGCCGGGCCCGGTAGTCCATAACTTTGTTGTGGCGGGTAGTAGGTTTTACTCCAGGATGGTTGACCGTTTGGACTGATACCGGCTATGCGTGTTGAATCATCTTGTTGATTGTGCGCGATAACAATGCTGTCATCAGATAGGACTGCGAGAGCGGCTTGAAGGTAAAGGTCTGCAGGTAAATCAACAGCCCAGGCCAGTTGCCCTGCAGCATTGTATTTCGCTGCTTTTTCTGCGCCGACAATATGGATGTCGCCGGCATCATTAACCTCGATATCCCATGCTTTCTCATGTTCAATTTTAAGTTGTTTGACGCCATCTAAGTTAAACACTTGGGTGGCAAAACCTGTAACATATAACTGGTCTTGATGGATCTCTAGATCGCGCGCATCATCGTGTTTAGATAGCTCAATAGACCACACTAGTTCTCCATAAGTATCTACTTTAACGAGGAAAGAGCCATAGCGTTGAATGTCATTTTCGACAATATAGCTAACACCAATGGCATAGCTGTTACCGTCACTATCTAGGGTGAGATCAGTTATCTTATCGTCACTTCGATAGTTGCCTTTCGCAAGGTCAATATCGGTTGACCAGATTAATTCACCATCACTGCTTCGCTTAACCAGCAAAATATTTTGTTGGCGGTCCGTGCCTGTTCGGATCGTTGATCCGCCGCTGATTATTTCTCCATAACCATCGACGGCGACATTTGATAGCCACTCAACTCGAGATTCATTGCTACTGGCATGAGAGTAATATTGCTCCCATTCTGGTGTGATTTCATTCTTACAGGCAGTCAGTAGGGTAAGCGGAAGCAATAAAGATAATGTTTTAAGGTGTAGGTTCATACGTTTAATAAAACTCCATGTGTGTATGAAAAGAGGTTGTAATGTTTTAAAAACAACATTAGGTGTTGGAATATAGTGATAAAATTTAGTATAAGCATACTAAAATGTTATCTGGTTAACGGTTTTTTGTTTAATAAGGTGTTCTTAGCCCACTTAAGGTGTCGGGAGCACACAAAAACTATTTTGATACTGACACTATCTTCCTGAGCCAACTACCTATAATCTTTACGATGTAAGTTTTTTGCTGTATGTGATGATTCAATACTTAAAATAAATCGTAATAATTGGATTATGTGATTTAACCATTAAT
>NZ_LWGG01001439.1:0-895 GCF_001635365.1 Oleiphilus sp. HI0128
AGCACGCGTCTACTTTTTTAGACTCATTACCGTTAGAGGCTTTTCATCATTTAGTAAATGTACGTTTACCCCGTGGAATAGATCACTCTGTAGGTGATCTTTTTCCCCCTTCCAAACGTAAACGTAACAAACATCATAGTTAGGATTGAATAGAATTCATGTCAGCTCAAGGTTTACATCAACAAATCAGCGACTTACGAACCAAACAACCAACTCAAAACCAGGGCATTAACGTTGTATGGTTTAAGCGTGATCTCAGGTTACGTGATCATACTCCCCTGAAGGAAGCTTGTGCAGGCAAAAATCCCACCTTACTGATCTATATCTTCGAAGATCTGCTAATACAAGACCCTCACTACGACGTGCGCCATTGGCGTTTTATTTGCCAGTCTTTAGCCGATTTGAATCGTCAACTCAAGGCCTTTAACACGCAGATCCATTGCTTTCGGGGCAAGGTTCTTAAGGCGTTAGAGGAAATCCATAGCCATTTCACAATCAATCGATTATTCAGCTATGAAGAGACCGGTATACGTGCTACCTATGAGCGCGATAAGGAAATAGCTGATTGGCTAGCCAAACACCAAATAGACTGGCAAGAAAGCCCAACGGGCGGAGTCATTCGAGGGCTGACCCACCGAAGCAATTGGGACAAGCACTGGCACAGTATCATGCGCATGGGTTTAGACAATCCCGACCTTCGAGGCGCTAACCTTATTTCTCTAGCACATCATCATCCGAATGATGCAATGGAGCCTTCTTGGCTTGAAACGCATCCTAGGATGCAACATGGGGGTGAAAAATGGGCTGAGAGAACACTCGCTTCTTTTTTTAGATCAAGAGGTCAAGACTATGCCTATAAAATATCAAAACCACTTGAAAGCCGAAAGAGCTGTTC
>NZ_LWGG01001440.1:0-716 GCF_001635365.1 Oleiphilus sp. HI0128
GCCAACACCGAAGATCCCACCAACCGCAATATGGGTTGAACTAACAGGCAGACCAAGCTGAGAGGCAATAATAACAGTAATGGCTGCAGCCATTGCAACACAAAAAGCTCTAGACTTATCAAGCTCTGTAATTTCTGTGCCCACGGTACGAATTAGCTTAGGCCCATACAATAGCAAACCAATTGCTATACCAATGGCACCAATCATCATCACCCATAGAGGAATAGCCGCTTTTTTAGAAATACCATCGCTGGTAATCGAATCGGTGATAGCAGCAAGCGGTCCTACGGCATTTGCAACATCATTTGCTCCATGCGCAAAACTTAATAATGCCGCAGCAAAAATCAGAGGTATAGTGAAGAGATTGTTGACGCCTTCCTTATTATTCTCTTGCTTTTTGGATGACTTTGAAACTAAAGGTTTTATTACAACAAAAAAACATGCGGCGACAGCAAGACCAATCATGGCGGCCATTTGGAAGTCAATTTTCCATATTTTTTTCAAACCTTTAAGCGCTAAATAAGTACTAAACGCCCACGCCATCAACGCGATCAACCAAGGAACAAAGCGTCTTGCCGATTGAAGCATGTCATCCTGATAAATAATCTTCTTTTTAATGAATAGGAGAAGCGAGGCTGCAATAACGCCCCCTAGCACAGGTGAGATAACCCAACTCGCAGCAATCATCCCCATTTTATTCCAGTTTGCAATGGCCA
>NZ_LWGG01001441.1:0-1133 GCF_001635365.1 Oleiphilus sp. HI0128
TTAAGTGATGCAGGGAGCTATGATGTGACAGTAGTAACACGCAAGGCTCCGCTACATCTTTCAGTGCAAACCTAAGCGTATTATCTATAAGTGTACCGGTAAGCATAACCCAGCAGCCCTATTCACAAGAGATCAACGCGGGTGAAAGTGTAGACTTAACAGTTCGCACTAGCGGAGACGGCCCATTCTCATATCAGTGGCTATTCAATGGCGAAGAGTTAGTTGGCGCTAATTCGCAGGACTTGAGCATCAGCAATGCGGGTATCGAAGATACCGGCTTATATTCTGTAGTCGTCAGTAATGCCAGCAGTGAAGCTTACTCACAAGAAGCCTTGGTCTCGGTTAACTCTCTACCTTCTTCACTCGAGCTAAGCTGGTCTGCGCCAAGCACACGTGAAGACGGCAGCGCACTGGAAAGTAGTGAAATTTCAGCATATGTTATCGAATATGCTTATAACAACACCGAGCTAAACCAAAGCATTCGTATTAACAGCACAGGTAGTGAGACCTACAACTACATAATCAGCGATGTGCAATCAGGAACAATGTACCTGCGTATTGCAACAGTCGATAGCAATGAGATTCAAAGCCAATTCTCTGAAACGATTTCTATCGACATCCCTTAAAGCACTTGTTAACGCTATTCAGCCACAGAGGTGAATAGCGTATCTCCTCTCCTTAGCTAGAAGTGTTGGCATACGCGACTCTTAGTTATTACCAAACTTCCTAGGCCTGTTAAAACGCCAGAAGTCCATTTCCTCTTCCCTTTGAATCGTAACAGCTTCATGCTCAAAGTATTTTTGCCTAAGCTCGGCAAGAGACTCATCAAGCTGTTCTGCATCAAGGCTCGCCACCAATTCAGCTCGCTCAGCCATATAGGCGTAACCAGTTTGCCATCTCGCCTCACGTTCTTGGTCCTTTGCAGCAAGTGTTTCAATTTGCTCTTCTGAATAACCTAACTGGCGCCGAATATTATCTATCTCTATCTGTCGCTCTTCAGCAGGCATTTCAGACAAACCCTTTTGAACAGAGCTAAGGTTAAAAAAGGCTCGAGAGATTACCCCTTCACTAAGGGCTGCGTCCTGGACACTTCCAGCTAAATTTTCATCAATTGCACTACGAAGTTGAAATAG
>NZ_LWGG01001442.1:0-289 GCF_001635365.1 Oleiphilus sp. HI0128
AAAGAATAAACTGTTTGGTTTCGTAATAATCGTATCAGCCTTATTTATGTCAGGGTGCGCAACGAACCTGTTTCCAGGAGGCCCAACCCCAGCTGGTGTAATTATCACTAATGTGAAAGGCCCTGCTCAAAACTTAACCGTAGCAACCGATAAAGATGCACAGAGTTCAAAAATGGGCTCAGCGAGTGTATCTGCAATTGCTGGTTTATTTGCATTTGGCGATGCAAGTATAGATACAGCCATGAAAGAAGCCGGCATCACAAAGGTACATCACGTAGATCATCAAGTT
>NZ_LWGG01001443.1:0-761 GCF_001635365.1 Oleiphilus sp. HI0128
CCTTTAGATATCGGCTCTAGTCTGCTATGCGGCATTGCCTTCGGCATCGGCATCGATTACTCCATACATATCGTCGAAGCCTACTTACGAAACTTAAAAGCACTTCAATCTAGGGATGCCGCAGCTCAAGCAGCCCTGACAGATATCACCTTCCCAATATTAACCAGCGCTTTTACCATTGCATTAGGCTTCTCAATCCTCTTGTTGTCAGAGTTTCAGCCTATTTTCAACCTCGGACTTCTCATTAGTATTACCATGCTAGTGTCTGCGCTATGTACACTTTTTATCATGCCAAACCTTCTGAAATTAGCTAAGGTAGGAAAAGTAGTAGAGCAGGAAGAAGAGCTCGAACCTTCGATGCTTGCAGAGGGCTAACCAGCCCTACTCAAAAACCTTATATTTTTTGATATACCTGAGTGCAAAAGGCGTCTCGATTAGCATATATGTCAGTAAACTAAACCAGAACCAGTTAGTCTCTAGAATGATCAACGATAACTTGAGGTCTTGACCTTGATATAAGCTGCCAACCACCAAGAGAGATATCACCATAGCAGCCAAGTCGTTCGTAAATAGTTTGTTCAAATCTCGCCCCGCAAACCGAGGATAAACGAACAAATAAGTAAGCGTCACCAATAGGAAATTGATCAATAAAATAAGAGCTTCAGCTTGCATAATCATTCCGATTCAAACTTGTAAACAGCCATCATACCTCGAACTGATAACAAAGTGACTAATAACAAACGTTAGTTGTAATAACGACA
>NZ_LWGG01001444.1:0-1547 GCF_001635365.1 Oleiphilus sp. HI0128
GGCGCTTTTGGGAAAAACACTTGGAAGGTAAGTTCTCTGAGTTGGTTTTTTCAGGAAAGGAAGAAGACGCTGTTGACCTATTAGAGTCTGCCATTGAAGATCTTTCTTCTACTGCGCCAAGTAATGACGGTGAGGTTTACTTGGTCGGCGCAGGGCCCGGAGATCCCGACTTATTAACGTTCAAGGCTTTGCGCTTGATTCGCCAGGCAGATATCGTTTTGTACGATCGTTTGGTATCTGAACCAATATTAGAGCTTGTCAGGCATGATGCGGAGCGTATTAATGTTGGAAAGGAGCGTTCAAATCACCTTGTCCCACAAGAGTCGATTAACGAATTGCTTGTTAAGTACGCAAAGCAGGGTAAGAGAGTACTGCGTTTGAAAGGCGGCGACCCATTTATATTTGGTCGTGGTGGCGAAGAAATAGAAACGCTGGCAGAAGAGGGAGTGAGTTTCCAGGTTGTGCCAGGAATTACTGCTGCATCGGGCTGTTCCGCTTATTCAGGCATACCTTTAACTCATCGCGACTATTCTCAATCGGTACGTTTTGTTACTGGCCACTTAAAGAACGATACTTGTGATCTTCCCTGGCATGAATTAGTTCAGGAGAATCAGACCCTGGTTTTTTATATGGGCTTAACGGGGCTTGCAACCATCTGTTCATCTCTGATTGAGAATGGGATGCGTACTGATAAGCCTATAGCTCTGGTTTCCAAAGGGACAACAAGGCATCAAAAGGTTTATGAAGGAACGCTGTCAACTATTGTGGATATTATCAAGAACCAAAAGGTTGCCGCTCCGACTTTAATTATTATTGGCGATGTTGTTAGCTTGCGCGATAAGCTGAAATGGTTGGAGTGACCATTTGTGCTTATCAATAAAAAAGCCGCTCAGATTGAGCGGCTTTTTTATTACTTTAAATCGTTTGAACTGTTTATCGCTTAGGTAGCACGTCTTTTAGTTTCTCGTGCATTTCCAGTAACGATTTTTCAGTTGTCTCCCAGTCGATACAAGCATCGGTAACTGATACGCCGTACTCAAGCTGAGATAAATCTTCAGGAATCGATTGGTTACCAAACTTAAGATTGCTCTCAACCATAATGCCAACGATAGATTTGTTGCCGTCGATGATCTGATTGCAAACGTCCTGCATAACCAGTGGCTGCAGGTTAGCATCTTTGTTTGAGTTTGCGTGGCTGCAATCAATCATTATGTTCTTACTAAGTTTTGCTTTCTCAAGTTCCTGCTCGCATAGTGCAACGTTAACTGAGTCATAATTAGGTTTACCGCCACCACCACGCAAGACAACGTGAGAATATGGGTTGCCTTTAGTGCGAACTACCGATACTTGTCCTTCGCGATTAATCCCTAAAAAGCTATGAGGGTGTGATGCAGATTTAAGTGCATTCATCGCAACGCCAAGGCCGCCGTCTGTGCCATTCTTAAAGCCGATTGCAACTGACAAACCGCTACTCATTTCGCGGTGTGTTTGGGACTCTGTGGTACGCGCACCAATAGCAGACCAGGAAATTGTATCTTGCAAGTATT
>NZ_LWGG01001445.1:0-1184 GCF_001635365.1 Oleiphilus sp. HI0128
ATTGGTTTTAAAGTGTCCAAAATAAACAGCGTCGAATCGAATCAGTGTCGTAAATAGACGCCAGTCAGCTTCGGTTAGTGTTGATCCACACAGATAACGCTGCTTAGACAGTACGCCTTCTACCCAATCTAGGGCATCAAATAATTGATGGTAAGCGTCTTCATAGGCTTCTTGCGTCGTCGCAAAACCTGCACGATAAACACCGTTATTAATGCAGTCATAAATTCGCTCGTTAATCATATCAATCGACTCACGCAAGCCCTCTGGATAATAGTCATCAGTATTGCCAGTTAGGTGATTAAAGGCTGAGTTAAACATGCGAATAATTTCAGACGACTCATTACTGACAATCGTTTGGGTCTGTTTATCCCATAAAACCGGTACCGTAACCCGCCCCTCGTATTGGCTATCAGCGCGCATGTAAAGCTGGTAAGCGTATTGAAAACCGTACAGCGGGTCGGTAACTTCCCAACCGTTTTCTAACATTATCGGGTCGACTACCGTCACATCGATATAATCTTGTAGATTCTTCAGCTGGCGAAAAATCAACGTGCGATGAGCCCATGGGCACGCCAACGAAACATACAAATGGTAGCGGCCTTTCTCTGCCTTAAACCCCTTCTCACCCTGCGGGCCAGGTTGACCATCGGCGGTCAACCAACTTCTGAAGCGACTATCTTGGCGACGAAACTCACCTCCGCTATCGCTCGTGTCATACCACTGATCAACCCATTTCCCATCTTGTATTAAGCCCATGACCTTGTACCTCAATAACGATTATCAAAGTGCGATGTTTTGAGTCGCACTTAACTATCTGAATCTGATTAATCAACGTGTTGGCTAAACAGTCTTGTACGATAAAAGTGCCTTATCAATACTCAAACTACCTGCACCTCTAATCGTTAAGGTTGCGCTGATAACCAGTAATGCGAGCGCAAACTCATAACCGTTAGTTGCCATAAAAAATCCATTTTCAATGTGAGCCGTGACAATCGCCACAATCATAGTGATTGCCAGTACCAAGGCCGCTGGACGAACCAAAAAGCCAACTATCAGCAATAAACCGGCGAAGAATTCGGCACTCCCTGCAAGCCCTGCCATCAAGATACCGGGCGATAATCCAATCGACTCCATCCAACCCGCCGTTCCATCCAATCCATAGCCACCAAACCAGCCAAATAGTT
>NZ_LWGG01001446.1:0-1025 GCF_001635365.1 Oleiphilus sp. HI0128
AGGCACTTTTCGCTTATTCAGTTGCTGCGACTAACCTTGGTCAGCACGGCTTGGCGCTCGAAGCTTTAACGTTGTTGAAAGAGCGCCCACAATTTACGCCCTGGTTACAGCAAGTGCCTTATGCTTTGTCCTATCTGTACGAGCAAATGGGTGAAACAAAGCTTGCACTCCAAAGCTACCGAGTGGCTGTTGAGCATTATGAATCTTTACAAGAGCGTTTTGGCAGACAAGCACAAGAGGTCGATGAGTCGCGTTTGATTGCCGCCTTGAACCTTTCACGCCCCTTAGGTGATGCGAAGTTAGTGAATGATGCCTATGGCATGCTAAATGTTCAGCCTAATGACTATAGCTTTGCACACCTTCTGGCAACGGATGCGTTTCAGCGCCAGGTAAGTGAGCTGCATGAGCTGTATAAGTTAGAAGAATCTTTATCTCAATGGGCTAGCCAGCTGGACTCATTCGACACCATGATGGCAACGCGTATTGCGCTTCGTGAAGACAAAATACAGCAAACAAAGCAAGCGATGGAGAACCAGGACGCTGCACACTGGGAAGATGAGCAGGACAGGTTTGCTGCGGCGATTAATCATGCCAGCGAGACTGAAGACTTGCGATTCTTTATGAATGAGGAGCAGATTAAATATGCCAAGAAAATTGAGCAAGCCGAGTCATCGTTAGCACTTATTCCACATGATCATCGCAAGCGTAGCCGTTACGAACGGCGCTTGAATCGAGTTAAAGCCTATTACGATTGGTGGTTGAGTGAGTCCTTTAGTGACAATCGTTGGCAGGCGGTCAAACAACTTCGTGCACTCGATCGTGAAATGGCAGAATTTAATGAATATCAAGCTAAGTTACGTTCAAAACTGGAGTCTGATGGTGGCAATGAAGCGCTAGCAAAGAGAGTTTCTGAAGGAAGAGAGCAGCTAGCGCTAATTAGAACGGAGTTAGACCAGAGTCTTGCGCAAGCAAGAAATAAACTTGTTGCTTTGGCCAAACAGGATTACGAAAAGCAAATCGCTGAA
>NZ_LWGG01001447.1:0-833 GCF_001635365.1 Oleiphilus sp. HI0128
GATAGTTGAACTTACTATACTGAGGTTGAATGGCTTATACAGTCTCTTTAGAAAACACCTGTTTTAAGCCCTCAGCGGTTTGGCTAGCCAAGTCAGTAAGCTTTTCTGCATCGCCCTTAAACTGAGCTTGAACAGTCTCAGAAAATTCAGATTGTTGCTCTACAAAGGCGTTCAGTGAATCGCTATTTCTGATCTCTAATGCCGATTTTGCCTGGGCTATACCCATTTCAGCGTAGTTTGCAAAGGCTTGCGCTTGAATATCAACTAACTCACCTACGTTATTCAGTAGCAATCTATTCACTTCTTTTGCAGGCTCAACAAAGCGTTTCGCTTGTTCGCTTAATGAATCGATAAATTCGTTCATGTATGTCTCCTTGTTATTTACTAGTGGTGCATGTGCTGACCGCCGTTAATGGAAAGATTTGATCCAGTGATAAAACCAGACTGTTTGTCTGATAAGAAAGCAACAAGTCTCGCTATTTCTTTTGGATCACCCAGCCTGCCGACCGGAATTTGGGCGATAATTTGGTTTCTTATACTCTCTTCGACCGCCATCACCATTTCAGTTGCTATATAACCAGGGGAAATAGTGTTAACAGTAATGCCTTTGCTGGCTACTTCTTGCGCTAGTGACATGGTAATACCATGAATGCCAGCTTTGCTGGCAGCGTAATTCACTTGACCAAATTGGCCCTTTTCACCGTTGATAGAAGAGATATTAATAATTCGCCCGTATTGGCGTTTCAACATGAACTCGATGACATTCCGACAAGTATTGAAGGTTCCACTCAGGTTCACATCAATGACCTCTTGCCATTTTTGTGGTGACATTC
>NZ_LWGG01001448.1:0-618 GCF_001635365.1 Oleiphilus sp. HI0128
GCCTCAATTTTTCTATCTCAATTTTACTCGCTCAATAGAGCGGCGATCTTAGCTTAGGCGTGGCAGTTAGTGTCTTTTTCGCCTTGGCTTGTATTAGAGATAGCGTCTTCATTGTTAGCTTTTTTCTTTTGGATGCCGTGGTTAATAATAAATGAAAAACCGACAACCATTGCAACCGTTACGATAAGGCTAGTAAAAAATGGAAATCCAAACATAATTTTATTCCTCTTAATGTCTATTTAAAGACTACAGCGCAAGTATTGGCGCTTCGATAAATACAAGTAAACTCATGAAGGAATACGAACTGCAAGCTCAGTCTAAGTCGCCTGCTTCTAATTCCAAATCAATGTTTCTAATCCCTAGTTCGTAATCAATCCATTTAGAAATAGCTTTCATGATGCTCATAAGCGAGTCCTCACTATTTGGTGGATTAGACAAATATGGCTTAGGGTAAAAATGCCAAATTCATCACAGTTCCGTTTTGGAACCTTGTGTAAAGTATATGGTTCCATAATAGAACTCGTCAAGTGAATCTATTGTGACGACTTGCTAAAATACTGTTCTATTTCTGGTATAATGGCTTTTTTTGATTTAGATCAACTTTGTATATTGGAACAG
>NZ_LWGG01001449.1:0-14354 GCF_001635365.1 Oleiphilus sp. HI0128
TAAGCGAACATTGGCAAACTCAGGATCAATTCTTCTTCTATCACATCCAGTAAAACAAGCTTTTCATCTTCCACCAATAAAGGTTCATAAACACGCGGAAGGTTTTGCGCTTGCTCGTCACTCATTACAATTCCGAGCTGAAACTCAGAACTTATTGTCTTTTTGACCGGATGTAAGCAGCGCTGGCAAAGCAAGTTCAATTCAGCTGAAAGCTTGCCCTTCAATATACGCAGCCTTTGCTCATCCCGTCCAAATTCCAAGTCAATATTAACGACACCCTCAGAATCCACTAACATTGAAGTCAGCCTAGACATGAGATGTACCGCTATATGCCCCTGCAAATCCTTATTCTGGTCTGCATATTTAAAGGGGTCGAGCGTCTTGGGTAACGAGTGATCAGACATAAGCGCGCAATTCTAGGGCCGAAGACCTGTATTGTCAAAGGAAATAAGTGTATTTTTGACATTGATTTAAAAAGACAAGCGCTTTTTGTTGGCCACTGCGCTTTAGCAATGCAACTTCCTGCAATACAAGGATATCTATGGACATCGTACTCGCCTCTTCCAGCACCTATAGAAAGGCGCTTCTAGAAAAAATAATTCAGCACTTCAAGTGTGCATCTCCTGACATTGATGAGTCTCACCTCCCTAATGAAAACTATAAGGAAATGGCCGAGCGTTTATCCATAAGAAAAGCGCAAGCACTGGCTGCATCCCACCCTAATTCGCTAATCATTGGCTCTGATCAAGTCGCATGCTTGGGCGAGCAAATACTTAGAAAACCCCTAAATAAAGAACGCAATCTTGAGCAGCTAACACTCTGCCAAGGCAAAACTGCATACTTTTATACAGGCTTGTGCCTGCTCAATACGAAGACCGGCAAATATCAAAGCGCTGTTGAAAGCTACGCCACCAAATTTCGTAAGCTAAATGAGCAGCAGCTAATCAATTATATAGAACGCGAACAAGCCTATGATTGTGCGGGAGGCTTTAAAATGGAAGGCTTGGGCATATCGTTATTTGAGTCTATTGAGGGCAAAGATCCAAACATACTGATTGGACTACCTTTGATTAGGCTAATCGACATGCTCGCTAAAGAAGGCGTATCTATCCTTTAGCGCTTTTCAAGAATCACATTCATTCGGGTTTGCAGCACCTTTATATAACCCTTCGATAGCGCCATAGAAACCGCTGGGCTTAGTGCTGCATCTTTATGCTGCTCTAGCTGCAGGTATTTGGGCCAGGCAGCTTCTTCTGCGTGATTTAAGAAGCTTTCCAACACAGGAAACTCGAAACCTTCAATATCCATTTTAAGCAGCTCGAGTTTGTCAATATCAGCAAGCGCCAAAATCTCACTAATAGTCAAACCCTTTACATCAATTGAAGTGCTGACTCTCTCAGGGTGCTCAACCCCTTCCGACAAAGAATTACAACCTTGGTTCACCTCATCGAGATAGAGTTTAACCAATGAGTTTTGCGGGCTAGCCGCAAGCTGCAAACACTTACAGCGAGATTGAAGCTGATTAAATTCGACATGCCGCTGCAAGCGAGCAGCGAGCTCTGGGTGCGCCTCTACAGCAACAAGCTTTAGGTCTTTCCGCTCCCACGCAAGTAGCAAACCATAACCGCCGATATTCGCACCTACATCTAGAACTGTAGCCCCATCACTCAAGACGGACGCCAAAAAACGTCGCTCCTGGCCATCGAGCAAGCCAGGCATAGTTAATAAGCGCTTATCGGATAAGTTTCCTTTGGGAAACAACCTGAACTTTAAACCTTCTACCTGAACATCGATAGGTGATTGCTTGCGCATCAATACAGGCTTTCGCATTAGAAAGGCTAGACGCTTAGCAAACCAGTTATTGACCGGTAATTGGTGACAAATACCGAGCAAAGCCTGACACCATGAAGGTAAACGATACCTTCCGAAAGGGAGATTATTCATAGAAAAAGGTCAATTATTTCGTTTCAACATTTCGCCAAGTAGGAGGAATAGCCAAGAGTCGCCCCCTGCTACCCCTCTGCGAGGCACAGCAGCCCCTACTTATAACATTTATGATTCCTTAGATCCTTCCTTTTCTGGCTTAGCCGGCTCTTCCTTTTTGCTGTCACCAATTATTGATTTACCCGGACATACCTTAAATACCGGGCAAGACTTACAACCAGAAACCATTGCGATTGGACATAGTGTCATTTTCTCTCTCCATCTTTTTTATAGACTCTAATCACTTGAGCCCTTATGAATCTTAATAATTTTGAATTGTTCTTTTCTTACTGTAGCTCGAGAGACTGAAAAGCCTCCCACTCCTGCCATACCGGCAGAACACTTTTTGGCAATGAAGGAATACGCCCAAGTTCAGCCCAGCGATATTCAGGCGAATGAAAGTCACTACCGATTGAACCTTTCAACCCCATTCGCTGACACAAATCACTAAGCATCCCGACTTCCCCTTGCTTCTGCCCTGAGGTAACTACCTCAATGCCTTCGCCTCCCTGCGCTTTAAATTCTACCAACATATTGCGCAGCTTAGTCAGGGTCATATTGTATTTTCTGGGGTGGGCAACGACAGCACTCCCCTTTGCGTTAACAATACTATTTACCATGTCTTTTAGCTCTGGCCATAAACTTTTTACATCGCCAACCTTCCCCGCACCCAGATACTTTTTAAAGGCTTCGTTATGATCGCTAACATAAGCTAGGTCAATCATCGCCTGTGCAAAATGAGGTCGGCCAGGGATCCCTGACTGAGTCAAAGCCCGAGCAGCATCTAACAGGCCTGGAAAGCCTTTTTTTTCTAGTTTTTCTGCAATTAGCTCTGCGCGTTGATGACGTGACTGTAACTGCTTTGCTTCAATTTCCTGCATCAAGCCCGAATTCAAGTCATAGTTGTAGGCAAGAACGTGGATGGTAAAGTTTCCCCAAACACATGAAAGCTCGATTCCGGGCACCATTGAAATCCCTTCAACATTTGCTGCGTCAAAAGCTTCTTGCTGACCGGCGACGGTATCGTGGTCAGTTAGAGACAAGAGTTTCACACCATTTGCCGCAGCCCTTTGAATAAGCTCTGTAGGGCTCAAACTGCCATCCGATGACAGGCTATGGCAATGTAAATCTATTGGCGAACGGTTCATAACTCTCCACGATTATCTAAGGTTGGTGTCATTCAGGTTTAATAAAAGCATGTTATGTAAAGATGGTAAGTTTGAACCTTCACAGTTTCCACATATAATCACCAACCTGTAAGCTTATTCACGTACTATTTGTACAACCTTTTAATACGGAACAACGCAATCACCTTATGAGCGAAAATACTATCGACACCTCAACACAGCCAAAGAAGCCTGCACAAAAACAGCAAACCAGTCATTTGTTACTTGAGCTCGCAATCTGCGTTATTTTACCTACCGTTATTCTAAAATATCTGAGCGGCGATGATAGCCTGGGACCTGTATACGCACTAATTTTTGGCCTTTCCTTCCCACTACTCTTTGGTATTTACCAGTTCATCAAAGAGCGAAAATTCGGATTCATCCCAGCGTTAGGCTTTATTAGCATTCTACTCACCAGCGGCATTGGCCTATTGGAACTCGATGCAAAATATATTGCAATCAAAGAAGCCAGCATACCATTGATCATTGCTATAGGTACGATTGTTTCACTAAAAACCAAGTACCCCTTGGTCAAAACATTTATTTATAACGACAAGATTCTGCAAATTGATAAGGTCGATGAAGCTCTCGACAAAAGTAATAACCAAGGCGCTTTTGAACGTGTCTTAAAAACAGCCACTTATATACTAGCGGGCTCTTTCATGCTTTCCGCTGCTCTAAACTATGCATTGGCAAAGTACATAGTCGTCAGCCCTTCGGGAACTGCCGAGTTCAATGACGAGCTTGGTACAATGAACCTGCTTAGCTACCCGGTTATTACAATACCCTGCGTCATCGTGATGATATACGCAATGCTCTACCTCTTTAAGCACATAAAACGATTAACGGGCTTGGATTTTGAAGACATCATCCATCAATAGCCTTAGAATGCTTTAATTAGTCTACGACCAAACATTGAAACAATAGAGAAACACATGTACTACGCAATTATCTCCCAGGATATCGAAAATAGTTTAGAAAAGCGCAAATCTGCAAGACCTGCTCATTTGGCAAGACTAGAAGAACTAAAACAACAAGGCCGCTTATTTGTTGCCGGCCCACACCCTGCGACTGACTCGGAAGATCCAGGTGAAGCAGGTTTTACAGGAAGTTTGGTAATAGCAGAGTTTGGTTCTTTAAACGAAGCCCAAGCATGGGCAGACCAAGACCCTTACGTTGCAGCCGGCGTTTATGAAAACGTTACGGTTAAACCATTTAAGAAAGTTCTACCTTAGTTAGAACACTTATCAAGCGACCTAAACCGGGGCTAACGCTACTGACTTTACGACTCGTTGTTTAAAACGGGCTTACTACGAAATACAGGATACAAATCGTGAAAACATCATTCCTTTCAAAGATCGCGGCCTCTATATGCTTACTCGCGTTGGCTATCAGCTCTGCATCAGCTGAAACTATGTACATAGACGACACCCTTTTAGTTCCCTTACGCAGCGGCGAAGGAGTCGGGTTTAGGATTGTCCACAAAGGACTTAAGAGCGGCACCAAGCTGGAAATTATTGAAAAGCTGAGCTCTGGCTACGCACACGTTAAAACGCCAAGCGGCATAGAAGGCTATCTGCCTTCTAGATATCTAACGGCGCAGCCTATTGCTAAAGTTAAGCTAGCCCAAGCTAATCAGGAGTTAGCTAAACTAAAAGCTAACTACGAAGAAACTCAAACTCAACTGGCCAACTTGAAAAAGAAGCACCAGAGTCTTAGCAAAGAACATACTCAAACCACTTCAGAGCTTAATGCTAATAGCAAAGAGCTAAAGAACATTAAGTCTATTTCGGCCAATGCCCTTAATCTAGATAAGCGAAATCGTGAGCTTAGAGAAAGTAATGAGCAGCTTAGAAACGAATTAGAACTGATCCAAACCGAGAATCTTAGATTAAAAGATAAGTCAGATTCTAACATGATGTTAATCGGGGGTGGCCTGGTAACACTTGGTGTAATTCTAACTTTATTAATTCCTATCATTAAACCTTCTAAGAAAAATGATAGCTGGGCGTAAAAAAGCTTATTTTTTAGGCTGCTTTAAAAACAAACACTTAGTCTATTATTTGCCCATTTCGTTCTAAAAATGAGCAACACACCATAGAAAAACTTTTGCCCCAGCGGTATCATCAAGCTTGATGCGCTGGGGTGAATTTCATCCGCATCAACTTATTACTAGAATCTTACCAATTGCTAATAGTCGAATATCTTGTGGTTTTGCTCTTTGACAGCAACCATATTTAGACATATAAATGAAGGTGAGACATTTATCCATAAGAGGTGTTGAATAGATGAATAACCTGTATAGCCGTACCTGGGATGAAAAACGCGATTTCATCAGAATGAGAGTCGATACTGAAATCACTCTAGCCGTTGATAACTCGGACATCAAAGTAAATGGTTATTGCCGTGACCTTAGTGGCGCAGGCATGTTAATAGAAGTAGAAGAAGAACTAACAGCAGGAGCAACTTGCCGGACATCGCTTCCTTCAAGCAACGATGCGTTTCCCGCTCTGGATGCAACCGTAAAAGTACTACGCTGCACACAGGTCGACGAAAATACTTTTCAAGTAGGCGCAGAAATTGTAGAAATCGCGAGTTAGGCGAAGCAATTTCATAAGCACATAAAAAAGCCCGTGAGCGTTTTTCTCACGGGCTTTTTTATGTGTTCGCTAAAGTCTCTACTAGGCTGGCATTTCCAACTTTTCAGGCGAAACAATAACACCATTATTATCGGCATAAACGTAGTGACCTGGTGTAAAGGTTACGCCACCAAAGGTGACCGGAACATTCAGATCACCAATACCACGCTTTTCAGTTTTACGCGGATTAGTGTTCATTGCCTGAACACCTAGCTGCGTCTGCCCGATCACATCAACATCACGAATGCAGCCGTAAATAACCAAACCAGACCAGCCGTTCGCAGCTGCTTTCTCAGCCAACATATCACCTAACAAGGCATTACGCATTGAACCACCGCCATCAACAACCATCACTCGCCCTTCGCCAGGTAAACCCACCTGTTCTTTGACGATAGAGTTATCTTCAAAACACTTTACCGTAACAATTTCGCCACCAAAGGCATCGATTGCACCGTAATTGTTCATCATCGGTTCCAAGACCTGAACTAAATCCGGGTACTCGTCGCACAAGTCTGGCGTAATGATTTTTGTATTGCTCAATGTTTTTCTCCTCGTTTCAATACATTAGATACACGGAGATTAACCGATTGCAGCTATATTCGTCCATCGCAAAAGACAATTATTCCTCGCCAAGCAGCCGCTCGATATTCAAGTCAACAACACTCTCCCCCAAGCTTACATTCAAACTTCCATCCTGAATCAACACAACGAGCTCCATCGTTCTTTCGACATGCGCAAGCAGTGGCTCGATATCAGCCATCTCTGCACGCAAGACAGACAAATTAGCTATACGCTTCAAATCCTTTGCTAACGCGTCGAACCACGGGGCAACCTTATGTCCGCCATAAGCCAATACAACAACTTTATCTGAGCGACCTGAAGCTTTACGGATACGTTTTAAATCAGGTAAGCCCAAGTCGACCCACAACTCTATTTCGTCGGATAAAGACTTGAGCCAGATATCCGGCTCATCATCAGTCGATAAACCCTTGGTAAAACTTAGCGCTTCATCTGCATACAATGAAAAAGCAAGCAAACGAAGCAACATACGTTCAATGGTTTCAGACGGGTGAAGTGCAACATTAAGCGAGTAGCTTTGGTAATGATCTCGATCAAAGTCACTTAGTTGCAAAGTAACTTTATAGATCGTGGACTTCAGCGCCATGGTATCCCCAAGATTCGTTAATAAATAAATGGGCATACTACACAGATATGAAATATTCCGCACAAATTAAATTGCTACAATCTCCACTACCAAAAAATTCGGCCACCTAAATTAGATGATCATACTCATGCGACTGACAATTCTAGACATAATAGAACAAAAAGCGTACAACTGTACCTCGAACTTAGTAGGAGGTCACTATGTCTAAAGGGATGAACAGCGAAAGCCCTATAGCAGAATCGCAAACAATCGCTCAGAAAGCTATTGGCTTCTTAAGCCGCCAACTTACCAATACCGATAGCTTTGGTGTCTTTTTAGAGCCCATTATTCAGGTGTTTCGCCCAAATTGGCGTCACGGAAGAACTAGTGCTCAAGTACTCTTCATAAAAAATGAAACAGATGACATCTACACGCTGACTTTAAGGCCAGAAAAAAAATGGGCTGGTTTTAGTGCCGGACAATATGTACAGCTAAGCGTTGAAAAAGATGGCGCAATGCTAACACGTACCTTTAGTCTTTCCTGCTCGCCTAAACACTTTCTTCGCACAGGTGAAATCACCTTAACCATACGCGCAAATGAAGAAGGTGCTGTAACGCCATGGCTCAACCAAGCTTTGAAAAGTGGTGACACTGTTTACTTATCCGAAGCCCAAGGTGATTTCCAACTAAGCAACTCAGTAAAAGACAAAGTATTTATTGCAGGCGGAAGCGGACTAACCCCCATATTTTCAATGCTGAACGAATACCAGAGCAACGCTTGGTATAAGCAGGCTCAGTTGCTCTTTTATGTAAATAATAGCCAATCCCTATTCTTTTCCGAGCAACTTTCTCACCTTGAAGCGAAGGGTTTGCAGGTAACAACTATCTATAGTGACCACCAAGGTAGAATAGATCAGCAGCAGCTGGAAATGTTTGTAGAAGACATCAGCGAAAAAGAATTTTACGTATGTGGGCCTGGGAAAATGATTGAAATTACCCAATCGCTTCTAACGTCCAATACGGTTCCTGAAGCAGATATCCACTTTGAATACTTCGGCCAACAGCCTTTATCTCTTGAGGGAATGAATGCAGACGATGCCGATGAACTGATTCAAGTCGATTACCTGGACTCTCGAAAGCAAGTCACCTTTGACCCTCAGCAGTTTATCGAGTCTGACAAAGCTACCCTGCTGGAAATCTCAGAGAACCAAGGTTTAAAACCCGTTGCGGGTTGTCGAATGGGCGTGTGTCACCAGTGTATTTGTAAAAAGAAGACCGGGCGAGTCTTCAATACGCGAACCCAACAATATTCGGATACCGGAGAAGAAGAAATACAGCTTTGTGTTTCGGTGCCGGTTGGCAAAGTAGAACTTGAACTTTAAGAGATTAATCAGGAAGACATTATGAATCCGAACAATACTCAGAAGCCATCCCGAGAAATCTTAGACGGCTTTGCAGAAGAGCTGGACAAAGTTCGCGCAGACACCCTTAAGAAAGTGGGCGCAAGTGATGCAAAATACATTCGACGTTTAATCGCAATTCAACGCGGCAGTGAAATTGCTGGCCGAATCCTAATGGTAATGGGCTTTGTAAGCCCCCTATTATGGGTGTTGGCAGTTTTACTGTTGGCCTTAGCAAAGATTCTGGACAATATGGAAATTGGCCACAATGTACTGCACGGGCAATATGACTGGATGAATGACCCTAACATTAACTCCAGAAAATTCGAGTGGGATATTGCGGGAGACTCGGGCTCTTGGAAGCGCTATCACAACCACGAGCATCACACTTATACAAATGTTATCGGCAAAGACCGTGACTTTGGCTATGGCATATTCCGTCTTAGCGATGACCTGCCTTGGCGGCCAAAAAACCGCTGGCAGATATTCAGCTACCTAGGGCTTAGCACCTTCTTTGAAGCAGGGATTGCTTACCACGAAGTCGCTGCAGAAAGAATCTTTATGGGCAAGCGCCGCGAAACAAGTTCCCTGCCAATTAGCCGCAAGCAATTAAAGAAAGATTTCTTTAGCAAAATCGGCCGTCAAACCTTCAAGGATTACATATTCTTTCCTTTACTATGCTGGCCTGTGGCCGGGCAAGTATTACTCGGTAACTTAATTGCCAATATCCTTAGAAACCTTTGGACCTCTACCATTATCTTTTGCGGTCACTTTACCGAAGACGCTCATACCTTTACTGAAGAAGAAATTCAGGGAGAGTCACAAGGTGAATGGTATTTCCGTCAGATACTGGGTTCTTCAAATCTAGAGGGCAACAAGTTATTCCATATTATGACAGGTCACTTGAGCTGCCAAATCGAACACCATTTATATCCAGATGTGCCAGCACGTCATTACCCAGCAATGGCTGTTGAAGTTCAGAAGATCTGTGAGAAATATCAGATCCCTTACAATACGGGAAGCTTTTCAAGCCAGTATAAAACTGTTGTAGGACGGGTACTTAAATATTCCAAGCCTACTGCACAAGAAGCTATGGCTTAATACTAAGCTAAGTTTCTTTTCCTTTTACCCTTTAACGCAGCTAATGACCCCAATTGTTAGTTGCGTTTTTTTGTTGTAAAACGCTAAGCTGTTTGCGCCAGCTGGCCAGGATAAGTTATCTCTTGCTTTAAGCGTCTTACATGCAGCTCTTCGACAACCAGACTCTGCTTTTCATCTACCCCTCCACAGCAAGCCCTCAGGTATTCTAGATTTCCACTCACCTTAAAGCTCACATTACCAGATAACATTGCAGACTTAGATTCTCCCATACACTGCTCGTCAACCAAGATCGTATTCTCTCCCTGTGCATCTTTGTAGCTTAACCAAAGAGATACCGGTTTTTTCGCTGCTTGCGCCAAACTCAACCAAACCGCCGCATTAAAGGTTAACAACCTGGGTTTGGCGCTACTAACCTTTTGTTGCGCACTCGGCTTTTGCCTAAGCATCTTTAAAAAGCCCAACCTTTCCTTCGTATTATTTAAATTCTTAGGTACTCGAACATCAGAATACTCACTACGCGGCACTTCACTAAGGGTTTTCAGCATAAGTAATTTTGAAGGTATGGAAGACACAAGAAACTCCTAAATTTGATATGTTTTAAGCTTACCCTATCTACCGCCTACGCACCGCGTGTCAGTCGTTATAAAGCTTGTGCCTTAGCGCACAAGGCTACATTAGCTAATACTGAACTTACATCTCACCACTTACACTCACACAAACTTACAGAATTGACTTGGATCAACAAATGGTAACAGGAATTATTCTCACCTTGTATTAATTATCATTTATATATCTAATACCCACATTACCAGCTTAGACCGGAATCTCTAACTATGAACACAGCCCGCCCCCTGCCAGTCTTTTTCACATACCGGAAAGGCCATTCCAAGCTAGCGTTAAGTCTATTCATGTTGATAGCAATCTGTTCCAGCCACATTGCCCTTGCACAAATAAACTCTAAAGAAGCCCTAGGTGAACTACTCTACTTCGACCCAAACCTTTCATTAAACCGGACTCAATCTTGCTCTAGCTGCCATAACCCTGCGACAGGGTTTGTCGATAAGCGCACACATGACACAAGGCATACTCACCTTGAAGGAATGGTTTCGTTAGGTGACGATCAACAATCTTTTGGTGACCGTAGCGCACCAACCAGCAGCTATGCGAACCAGATTCCTATCTTTCATGTTAATAAGAAAGGAAAGCATGTTGGAGGACAGTTCTGGGATGGCCGAGCAGCAACACTGGCTGACCAAGCGAAAGGTCCTCCACTCGCAGGTATCGAAATGGGTATACCTAACAAAGAAAGTATGCAAGCACGTCTACTTGAATCGGAGGTCTATAAACAAGCCTTCTCTAGCCTATTTGGAAAAGACATATTAAGTAAACCGGGGAAGCTCTATGACGCCATGGCCGAAAGCATCGCAGCCTTTGAAAAAACCGATTTTTTCTCTCCCTTCGACTCAAAGTATGACCGCTATTTAAGAGGCGAATATGAACTTAGTAAGCAAGAAGAACTTGGAATGACCTTATTCTTCTCGCAGCAATTCACCAACTGTAACCAATGCCACCAATTACGAAGCAGCCCAACCGCGCCGGATGAAACCTTCAGCAATTATGAGTATCACAACATTGGTATACCGACAAACCTTGCTGTTCGAAAACAAAACAAGCTCGACGAAGACTATGTCGATATAGGTCTACTCGCGAACGCTCAAGTCCACGATGAAAAGCATAAAGGAAAATTCAAAACACCAACGCTTCGAAATGTCGCCGTCACCAGCCCTTACATGCACAACGGTGTTTTTAAAGAGCTTCGAACAGTTATCGACTTCTATAACAAATATAACTCCAAAAGCGCCAAGCGTCAGATAAACCCAGAAACGGGCGAAAGCTGGGATAAGCCAGAATTCCACGAAACAATCTCTTTTGAGGAACTTCAATCAGGCCCTGCGCTAGATGACAAGCGTATTGATGCGCTAGTCGCATTTTTAAAACTACTGACAGATAAACGATATGAAAGCCTAATCACTGACTAGACTATAAATCTTATTGATAATACTTATCATTTAGAATATCATCTTCGCCATATTGGTCCATTAGGTCATTTTTAAAATTAACTTTCAGGGGTTATCCATGCTTTCTCTAAAATCATCCATTAGAAACTTTGTCCTCACAGGCTCAGTCGCCGCTATGGGCCTATCCGGCTGCGGAATGATGGAAACAAAAGAAACTAGCCAAGCTTCAGTTATCGATACTTATATTGATATCGCTAAAGAAAACTATCAGGACTCGCTAAGCGCCGCTCAAGCACTGCAAGCTCAAGTCAATGAATTTCTAGCTAATCCTAACGAAGCCAATTTGCAAAAAACTAAAGACGCTTGGATTGCGGCACGCGCGCCTTACCAACAGACAGAAGTCTACCGTTTTGGCAACGCATCGGTTGATGATTGGGAAGGTAAAGTCAACGCATGGCCTCTTGATGAAGGTTTGATCGACTATGTTGATGCTTCATATGGTGCTGAGTCTGATGAAAACCCATTCTATGCTGCTAACATCATTGCCAACCCTGCACCAATGATTGGCGGCAAGAAAGTAGATGCTAGCCAAATTACACCAGAACTACTTGCAAACACTCTGCATGAAATTGACGAAGTTGAGTCTAACGTTGCAACGGGTTATCACGTCATCGAATTTTTGCTGTGGGGCCAAGACTTAAACGGTAACAACCCTGGTGCTGGCTCTCGCCCAGCAAGCGATTTCTCACTTGATAAGTGTACCGGTGGCAACTGTGAGCGCCGTCGTCAGTACCTTCAAGCAGCAACAAGCTTATTGATTTCAGACCTAGAAGACATGGCCAATAACTGGAAAGAAGGCGGAGCATCAGTTGCTGAGCTAACCGCTAAAAGCGAAGCAGGTGCCTTGGCAACCATGCTGACAGGCATGGGTAGCCTTGCGTATGGCGAGCTAGCTGGCGAGCGGACTAAGCTTGGCTTGATGCTACACGATCCTGAAGAAGAACATGACTGCTTCTCGGATAACACTCATAACTCCCACTACTATGACGCCTTGGGCATCAAGAATGTCTATATGGGTCAGTATGAGAGCATCAACAACAACTCAGTAGATGGTGCAAGCCTTTCTGACTTAGTGAAGCAAGCAGACCCAGCACTGGATGCTGAAATGCTGGGTAAGCTTAATGCTACTCAAGCGACGGCTCAAGCAATGGTTGACGCGGCGGCTAAAGGCCAAGCTTTTGATGTATTGATCGGTGAAGGTAATACTGCGGGCAACCAAATCGTTCAGAACTTTGTTGATGCACTCGTTGCTCAAGCCAAAACAACTGAAAAGGTCATTCAGGTCTTAGGCCTCAGCAATATTGATTTTGAAGGTTCTGACAGCCTGGACAACCCTTCTGCTGTAGCAGAGTAATTAACAACTAGGTGACGCACCTGTTTATTTACGCCCGCCTAACAAGCGGGCGTTTTGGTAGCTATGAATAAAACCATCTTCGCACTTCCTCTTTTAGCGGTCAGCTTTTTACTCTACATAAATGCTGACTCGACCCTCGCTTCAAATAGCAAACTCCATAGTGCCAGAGAACTCTACCCATCAGGTCAACATAGTGCTGGCCAAAGCAAACAACGAAACAGTTTTGATCATCCCTCCCCCCTTCTGGATATGGAGACAAAGCTCGACTTTAAAATCGGCCGGGCCATCTTTGAAAAAATTTGGGTATTTGCCCCCTCAAGTACGACCGCAAGTGATGGCTTAGGCCCACTCTACAATGCAAGATCCTGCTCCCGTTGCCACGAGAAGAATGGTCGAGGCATATTAAAAGAAGAAGGTAAAACCTCCCCTGCACTATTTCTTCGGCTTAGCACTCCAGCCAAAACTGCCGAGCAAAAACGAGCACTGGAAAGTGGCCTCATAGGGCTAATACCAGAGCCTACTTATGGCACTCAGCTACAGACCTTTGCCTACCCGGGTGGACAAGCTGAGGCACAGCTACGAGTCAGCTATACAGAACAAAAAATTCAGCTAAGCGAAGGCGAAATGGTTAGCCTAAGAAAGCCGGATTACCAAATCATAGCGCCTCAGTATGGCCCAATGGATGAAGATTTGATGATTTCGCCACGTATTTCCTCGCCCATGATCGGATTGGGTCTTATCGAAGCGATAAATGAACAGGACATTCTTTCTAAAACCGACCCAGACGACAGTAACCAAGATGGTATTTCAGGCAAAGCCAATTGGGTTTGGGATCAGCAAAAACAAGCACCGGCACTTGGCCGTTTTGGCTGGAAAGCAGGCACCCCCAACCTTCGTCAACAAAACGCTAGCGCGTTCAAGGGGGATCTCGGCATTAGTACACCGTTATTTCCACAACATTGGGGCGACTGCACTCCTTCACAAACAAGCTGCCGAAAACAAGCCCATGGAAACCGCACCCGCCAAGCCCCGGATATCAACCACATGGAAGCGCCAAAGGCGATGACCGATGCTTTATTGCTGTATACAAGAAATATCGCGGTACCCATTCGAAAAATAGACAATGCAGAAATGGTCAATAAAGGAAAAGCCGTCTTTCACTCCGCTGGCTGTGCCGCGTGCCATACTCCAAGCTATCAAACATCCGGGCATACTGAGCAAACTTCTCTTAACATGCAAACCATCTGGCCTTACACCGATCTATTACTGCATGACATGGGGCTAGGGCTGGCGGACAATCGACCCGAGTTTAAGGCAAACGGACAGGAATGGAGAACCGCTCCACTTTGGGGGCTCGGTTCAGACAAATACGTAAATGGCAGCCATTTTCTTCTGCATGACGGCCGCGCACGCAGTATACTTGAAGCAATTATGTGGCATGGCGGCGAGGCCGAATCTGCCAAGCAAGCCGTACAAACAATGCCCCAAG
>NZ_LWGG01001450.1:0-1198 GCF_001635365.1 Oleiphilus sp. HI0128
GGAATCTTCATTCCCCTCATCGACAGACAAATCAGCGTCTTTCTTTCGAGCCTGAGAAATAAGATTATCGAGTTGACGGCCGCGTTTAACCGAAGCGTCAAAATGAAAACGTAGTTGCGGGATAGTTCTAAGCTTGATCATACGACCAAGCTCGCTGCGCAAGAACCCTGCTGCTCCGTTAAGTACTTTAATCGTACTTTTTACCTCAGCCGCATCAGCATCCAGATCATCAACTGTGAGTAAGGTAACATAAACATCGGCAAAACCGAGGTCTTTGGCCACCACCACTTGATTCACTGTTACCATGCCAACCCGAGGGTCCTTCATTGAAGAACGAAGCAACTCTGCCAGATCGCGTTGCATTTGATCAGCAATACGATCTGTTCTTTTAAAATCTTGCGCCATTAACTACTTATCCCGCTAATCAAACTAATTACGAATCGAGTGTACGTTCAACAGAGATCTTATCGAAGACCTCAATCTTATCGCCCACTTTTACGTCATAGTTCTTAACACCGATACCACATTCAGTACCTGAACGAACATCATTAACGTCATCCTTAAAGCGACGCAATGATTCTAACTCGCCTTCAAAGATCACGATATCGTCACGCAATACGCGAATCTTCTTATTACGGTAGATCGTACCTTCAAGCACCATACAACCCGCAACCTGACCAAACTTAGGAGACTTAAAGGTGTCACGAACTTCAGCGATGCCGACAATCTCTTCTTTAAACTCAGGAGCTAGCATGCCAGTTAGAGCTTGCTTAACGTGATCAATAATATCGTAGATAACGCTGTAGTAGCGAAGATCCAGACCTTCTTCATCAATAATCTTTCTTGCAGAAGCATCAGCACGAACGTTAAAGCCAACAATTACCGCATTGGTAGTTAAAGCCAGGTTAGCATCAGTACCGGTAATACCACCGACACCACTACCCACGATTCTTACTTGAACTTCTTCATTACCAATGTCATTCAATGATGCCGTCAGCGCCTCCAAAGAACCACGCACGTCAGTTTTCAGAACAACGTTCAAAGTACGAACTTCATCTTGGCCCATATTGCTAAACATGTTCTCAAGCTTAGAAGCCTGTTGACGCTGCAAGCGATCCTTTCGGCTCTTCTCTTCGCGGAACTCAGCTACTTCACGTGCCTTTCGCTCGCTCTCAACAACAACAAACTCGTCACCCGC
>NZ_LWGG01001451.1:0-864 GCF_001635365.1 Oleiphilus sp. HI0128
AGCATTAAAAAAGCCGCAAGTGCACTGGCCGTTAGTGCCAAATTATCGTACAACAGCCCATAATCTTGCGAGAAAGAGTTCTGTATACCAAGGTTCATCCATATATCATTCGTCATCAAATATTCCTAGTCGTTACAAACAAAGGGGCCTTAAATAAATTCCCGAGGATTGTAACAAGTAAAGGAATGACAAATTATCCCAAAGTGGTAACAACAGGTAACACTGAGGTAAAACCTTGTGAAATAGCCCATAAGACCTAAGGAAGCGGATTGATCATCGGCAAAATCCCTAGGTGTTTGGGCTTGGAGGGCTTATCCGATGCCTAGGGTTTCATTGACATCATCACGGATAGCACGATAGAGCTTAGCGTCCTTTTCCAGCTTTCTGAGGCTGTGAACGGGGAAGATTTCTCGTAATTTGCTATTGCCTTCCTCATCTTCAATCAGGAATGGCATGAGTTGTTCAACCAGTCGCAACATCACTTCAGGTGATACCGACGCCCCCGGCGAGGCACCTAGTAGCGTCCCGTAGGTTTTATCATCAGAGACAATAATCTCGGTGCCCATCTGCAAGTCACCATCTTTAATGATTTGCACTCGCTGACCTGCCGGACTAACCTGCCAGTTGAATTTACTACTTAAACCTGGCGCAAAGTCTTCTAGTTCCTTCAGCATCTTTTCCTTACAAACAAAGGTCTCGGAAATAAGGTACTTCATTAATGGAAAGTGCTCTCGCGCAACATTCAAAAAGTTAGGGATATCATGAAAGCGCATAGACTTTAAGTACTCAAGGAAACCTCGGCCTTTTTCCAGCACCGGCATAAAGGTCGCAAAAGGACCAAACAGCAAGTAATGCTTTCCGTTA
>NZ_LWGG01001452.1:0-753 GCF_001635365.1 Oleiphilus sp. HI0128
AGCATTCCCCACCACCGCTGACAGGGTTAAAACCATCAACCAAATACATTGTTTGCGCTTCTTCAAAAGAACACGCTTAATCCAATTTTCCATTCTGTCGCTTCTTCGTTGCTTTCACGGTTAGTAAAAATTTTATAGTCCTTCACTTCCATACGAACAAAATAACGGTCGCTCAAGTAATATCGTGCCCCTATACCGGCATGAATAGATTCTTCGTCCCGCTTTGCTTCTTCAGATAAGGTCGCCTTGGGGCTGATAAATACCATGCCCGCCCCTAAAGTAAAAAACGGTGAGAACTTCCAGGAAGGAAATGGCTGATGAAGCAAGTTCACGCTTGCGACTTTTATCTCAGCCGAATCACCCAGCACCTGACTCCCCCATAATTCAAGAGATATGTTGTTGGTCATCCAATAGCCCAGATAAGCCGAATTAAGGGCTGCTTTGTCAAACTGACCACTCATCAAACCTGCTTCCCAGCGACGTGTATTGAAGTCATCAAAGACTGGTTCTGTGATCTTCACAGTTTCGCCATTAGCGTCTTCCATCTGCAATACATCAGCAATATTCAACCAACCTTCATTACCTTTGCGATCACGAACTTTTAACCACTCCGTCTTTCGAGTTGAAACTTCTAGCCACTCCCCTTTTTCGCTGATATGGAATACAGGGAAACCTTGCGCGGGGCCTGTGCGCCATTCCACAAAAGGAAGTACCACTTTAAGCTGAGGCGCAAATACGGTAGACCCGGCATGG
>NZ_LWGG01001453.1:0-731 GCF_001635365.1 Oleiphilus sp. HI0128
AAACGCAATATGATTACGCTTCCATGTTGTGATAAACGCAGACAGTGCCAGCAGCAATATCAAAGTAAGTTTTTGATTCTCAATAGCAAGCAAACTAACTTGAGCAAAGGTGTGCTCAAGATCTTTAAAAGTACGAACCCAAACATTCATTTGAGCTCGATAGGTCTGGGCATCAGCATGCTGCTTCTGGCATAGCCTGATTTGGCTAGCTAAGGAATTACGAGCTGAATCACGATCAAACTCAGTCGCAAATAAATCGAAGTCTTCATTTTCTGCAAGGTGCTCTTGTTCTAATTCATCCAACCTGGCTTCGATATCAAACTGATATTCACAGTCTGCAGTGGGCTCATCACCCCGAAGAATAAAGTAGTCCTCCCAAAAATAGCTGCCAAGCTTAAGCATCTGTGCATGCATATTCTCACTAGTGCCCGAAATAATCGTTACGAACAAAAGACATAGAATTGAGTAGGAAAGGATTTTTTGCATCAGGACTTTGATGCTAAATTCGGATTTCTTGTTGGTTAGTTGAGTATCGTAATCAGGCTGCATAGTGTTATTAAAATTATTATGAAGATAATATTAAAAATTAAGATGTAAGTCGGGCCATAGTATACGAAATAGCATGTGAATACAGCGAAATGATCCTAACCTGAGCCACAATCAAGCATAAAAAAAGGAAGATCATTGACCTTCCTTTTTTAGAACGACTAACTAGTTGTACCTAGAACCTA
>NZ_LWGG01001454.1:0-751 GCF_001635365.1 Oleiphilus sp. HI0128
AGCCGAACAAAAACACGCTTCCAATCAGTACAGAGCGGGAGTTGGAATTTATTATTTCGAAGAGCTCAACAATAAATCGAGCCAAGTTTAAAGGACCAACTGCAATGGACATTCAACATAAACTTAAGCCAAGTTTGTTTCTTCTCACCTTGAGCTTACTGTCATCTGTTTTCGTTGGCTGTAGTGAGTCCGAGAATGATGGCGGAATTACCGGAACGGGCGGCCCTCTGGAAAGCTACTTAAAGCACGGAATTGCTTCGAATAACCAGAACCCTAGCTATTGCGATATTTGCCTCGATGCCCCCGTACTCGAAAGCGATGGAAGTGCAGATGCCTCTTCTGACGAGTCAAGCGATAGCTACTCCCGAACTAATACTCAAGAAACAGGAGTCGATGAACTCGACTGGCTTAAGACCGACGGAAACCTGATATACAGCTACAATGGAGGTTCCGACATCAATATATTTGAATTATCGGAACAGACAGGTAAACACGAAGCGCTCAATACCATTACCCTCTCTACTTCACGTCATTACTTACAGGGCTTGTATCTGGAAGAAACACTCGAAAACAAAAAACTTATTTCAATCGCTAACGAATACGCTCAAGTCTATAGCGACTACTTCTGGCACTGGAGTGATAGCCGTATCAGTATTGATATGTATGACGTGGAAACACCTGAATCCACCATAGACAAAACCACATCTATACAGATAGAGGGTCAGTATGTCAGCAGCCGAAAAATCGGCTC
>NZ_LWGG01001455.1:0-859 GCF_001635365.1 Oleiphilus sp. HI0128
CGATGTGGGCACTTGTATTGGCAAACATTTATTTTGGTATCGATACAAGCTTGACTACCGACGCTGCAAATAGCGCATCTCAATGGTTATTCCAGAATACAACCTTAAGTATTAATGCTCAGGAGGTTTCTCCATGAACCTCTGGCAAGGTATTGAGCCATCACAGCTGATCACCCTCTCGATTCTTGTACCTTTTATTGGTGCGTTAATCGTTATCGCAACAGGTAAGAACCCAAACATCAGAGAGGCTGTCACATTAAGTACAGCAGCTATCTTATTCTCTATCGTATTAGCAATTACCGACTATACCTTTCAGGGTGTTGCCCTTAAGCTTGATGTTATCGACTTATTTCCAGGTCTTGGGATCAGCTTTGAAGTTGAACCCCTTGGCGTACTTTTCGCTATTGTAGCGAGCTTCTTGTGGATCATTACCAGCATCTACGCGATTGGTTATATGCGAGGCCACAATGAAGAAAACCAAACTCGATTTTTCTGCTGCTTCGCACTGGCGATCAGTTCCGTTATGGCAATTTGCTTCTCAGGCAACCTGCTAACACTATTCATATTTTATGAAGTATTAACACTGTCAACTTACCCACTAGTAACACATGCTGGGACTGAAGCAGCCAAGCAAGGCGGCAGAACTTACCTCGGCATCTTGCTTAGTACATCAATCGCATTTTTACTCTTTGCTGTCTTGGGTACTTACAGCTTAACAGGCACATTGGATTTCCAAGCAGGTGGAATTTTTGATAATTCACACAGCAAGGCCGTCCTTAGCGTTCTACTCGTTCTATTCTGCTATGGCATTGGTAAAGCAGCCATTATGCCTTTCCATCGCTGGCTACCTGCCGCAATG
>NZ_LWGG01001456.1:0-1141 GCF_001635365.1 Oleiphilus sp. HI0128
GCAGGTTATAGATGACCGCTTGGCTGTTCTGAAAAAGGGGATTGAAAAAGCGCAATTAAGCAAACAGCATCGAGAACAATTGGTGTTATTTCCAGCAGAGTATTTGGCTGTATGTGAGCGAGGTTGGCTGCACTCCAAGCGTTATATGGACGAGGTATGTATTCGGGATAGCGAGCAATTCAAGCGTTTTCTAAGCCAGAGAATAATAGCGGCAGTTAAAAGAGTTTATGCTAGAGAAGTTGAGACAGCGATGAATAGTAATTTTCGTTTGTCTAAGTTGCTGCGTCAGTTCGGTATCAAGAGCGAAAAACGATTTGATCGCAATATTGAAAGTAATGAGGCTGCAATGGTGTTGATGCTTGCGACCCTTAAAGATTATTACTCCATTTTAGGTTATGACATTNAAGACATGGTTCAGCCTCAAAGAGAGTGTATTCACTTTGATCTTGGAGGGCGATTTACATATAACGATTACTTTAACCCCTTACTATCAAGTGTTGAGCGTGGTGCAGAATTAGCTTGCTTAAAACTAGAGTTTTTCATGTTGGCGAAGGCGTCAAATCTACGAGCAGAAATTAGTTATGACGAAACCTATTCGCTTTGTCTGGTTTGTTAGGAGTGAAGGTGCACGTTAAGGTAATCTCTACCGATCAGGTCTTGCTCGATACGCTAAGAATATCTCTAGATGTATTGCTGGGGTGCGAATTTGAGACGTTCAACCAAATATCTCCTGAGCTTGAACAGCAGCTTCTATTAGCGGGAAGCGAGAGCATTCTTCTCGTCGATGCAGGAATCCCAGGGGTTGATTATTGGGCTTTGGTTGGCTGGCTCGGTAGACAGTTCAAAGGCCAGGTGATTATCCTAACCAGTCCAAACTCTTATAACTTGAGCGCAGCAAAAATGATGCGCCTGGGGTGTTATGCCGTTTTGGATAAAAATAAGGGCTTCGCTCCTTGTTGGAGTGCGATTATATCCGCAGCCCAGGGGGATACGTTTATTGAGGGGGATAGTCCTTTTGCACAGCTCAGCTCCTCTGATCAGGAGCTTGCTAGAGAACTGTTAATTTACGATGTTAATCAATTATCTGAAATGAAGGGAATCTCCCAGCAAGCTATTAATAAAAAGAAATTGGCGATATATA
>NZ_LWGG01001457.1:0-1340 GCF_001635365.1 Oleiphilus sp. HI0128
ATTAAATAGATTCTGTTTATTCGTACTTACAAAGATAAGCGGTATCTGTAGGAACTTGCAGGTCGAAGGACTGATTTGCTTCAACGGTAAAAGTCTCTCCGTCTTTAAATGAAACAAATTCTTCTGAGCCTGGTAGTTTTACAATTAGTTCGCCACTGACAACTGTCATGTATTCTTTCTGGCTGGTACCGAAGGTATATTCACCTGCTTTCATAACGCCTACTGTTGCTGGCAGAGTAGTGCTTTCAAAGGCAATCGATTTAACCTTGCCATCAAAATATTCGTTAACTTCTAGCATTGTAGCTCTCCTGTAATTACTATTTTGCGTAAATTCAAATCAATGGGCGGCATTATACGCATAATCGATGGCAGGGTATTCATTTTTGAAAGTACAAAGTATGATTTTTACTGGTAAACTGCCTAGCTCGTTATAAGTAATAATAAAAACTGGATATCTAAGAAATGCTTAAGAAGACTCGAACAAAAATCTTACTACTTATTTTAGTACTGGTGATATTTCACGCCGCGGGTATCGCTAAGGATGCAGGGGTCTTCCGTAGTGTTGAAGAAAGTCAGCCTTTTGGGCAGTGTGAAAAGCTAGCAGGTCCTATTGGAGCAGAGGATATCACGGTCGATCGAGTGCAAAAGCTGGCTTATATTTCAGCCGATGACCGTCGCCAGGCTTTTTTGGATAAAGACTTAAAGTCCTATGAAAACGGTGGTATTTGGACTCTGGATCTCAGTGATCCAAACTCGAAACCAAAGCAGTTGATGGTCAAAATGAAAGGGGCTTTTCATCCTCATGGAATTGCTCTGCGCTTTGAACAACAAGATGGCGTTCAGGGAAAGGCGATAGAGCTCTATGCGGTAAATCATCTTGATATGCAGACACATGAGATTGATGTATTTAGCATTCTTCCTGATGGTAACTTAAAGCTACGCCGACGTATTCCATTTCCAGAGTTAATCTCGCCTAATGATATCGCTGTTGTGGGGAAAGACCGTTTCTTTGTATCAAACGATCATGGCAACCCGCGTCATAGCGTGATGGAGATTGTAGAGGACTATGCCGGGCTGGCGTTGTCTTCGCTGGTATATTTTGATGGAGAGCAGGGGCATACAGTGATCGATGGCCTTCGTTATACGAATGGGGTGACTTTGTCTGCAGACCAGAAAACCCTGTTTGTAGCTGAAACCACAGCGAATCAAGTGTCTCGCTATATGAAAGGACAGGATATGCTGTCCTGGCACTTAATTGATACGGTTTACATCCCCATGGCTGTTGATAATCTTGAGTGGTTGGATGATCAACACCTGCTCACAGCCGGTCATCCGAAAGT
>NZ_LWGG01001458.1:0-836 GCF_001635365.1 Oleiphilus sp. HI0128
TACTCGCCATCTTCCGCCCCATCAAAACCACTTGAGTCCTGATTTTCATCAAGCCAGTCAATAATTTGCTCAAGCTTTACCGTTTCGATCGCCAAACGATTAAATAAACGAGTGAAGCGTTCCTTCATTACAGGGATAACTTCCCCTGTCACACTGACTAGGTCATTTAGATTCAGCTTCCCTTGAACATCATTAAACTGTGACGAAACAATTGCACCTTCATAGGGTCTTGTTAAAGAGGACTCAAGAAAGGCTAGGTCATCATAGAATTCTTTTTCTACATCTTTATCATTATCCCAATCATCTTTTAGCCACCACTTTGCATATAACTCGGAGCCAATCGCGTATTGATACGCTTGAGACTGGGCAAATAAATTACCGGCCTGCTGAACAAAAATACTCTGTCTGTTGTACATACCGACAGACAGTATAGAAACTAATGCGAAAACAAAGATGACAATCATCAAGGCGACCCCGCCCTGTTTTTTAACTGAGCATGGGTACTGAATACCGTATGTTCTATATAGCAGAGGCATCAGTCTTTAGCCTTCTGGCCATCAAGACCGTTATCTGAAGATGCGCCGCCACTTAATTCAAGCTCTTTGCCGGAAAAATAGCTCCCTACCTCAAACAAGCGCTTCACCTTGCCGAAGCGTTTATGTGCTATTTCGATTTCAATTGCCTTGGGTAAGCTGTTGTTTGTTTGACGCGGGTCAGGTGAAGTGGTCTCGCTGTCAAGCGATTCAACAGGCCACTTACCCACCCATGCATCGCTCTCATTCAAAAAACGAAAATCAAGAGATTCAATATCGTTTAAGAGAGTCTTTCGAATGCTT
>NZ_LWGG01001459.1:0-1189 GCF_001635365.1 Oleiphilus sp. HI0128
ACCCAATGGACATATCGCTCGGCGGCAGCTACAACGAGGCCGGAGCGACTGCGACCGATAACGTTGATGGTGACTTAACAAGCAGCATTGCTATTAACGGATCAGTTGATACGGACACACCTGGAACGTACACCATTAGCTATAGTGTCAGTGACAGCGAGGGTAATGTTGGTAATGCTACCCGCCAAGTCAATGTAATCGATAACACTAGTAGCGATACCGTTCCACCGGTTATCTCCTTACTTGGAAACAACCCAATCTTAATTGAACTGGGTGGCACCTATTTCGAGCCTGGCGCAACTGCAGTCGATGGCGTTGATGGTGATTTATCAGCTTCTATCGCCATTTCAGGATTCGTCGCAACGAACGCCGTAGGAAGCTATCAGGTAACTTATAATGTCTCGGACTTGTCGGGTAATGCTGCCCTAACGGTGACAAGAACAGTTATCGTTCAAGATACTACCGCACCGGTCATAAGCCTATTAGGCTCGGACCCAACCTATCATGAGCAAGGAACGACTTACATTGATGCAGGCGCGACCGCGAGTGATTTCGGTAGCGATATATCCTCTAGTATCTTTGTATCGGGAGATGTAAACGAGAATATCGCTGGCACTTACACATTAAGCTATGATGTCGCCGATGCTCAAGGTAACGATGCTACAACCGTGACGAGAACAGTACATGTAGTCGATACCACCCCCCCTAGTATTTCAGTACTAGGAGACAATCCAGTTGAAGTTATTCAAGGACATGTTTATAGCGACCTGGGGGTTTCAGCAACTGATAACATCGATGGCGACATATCATCGAACGTAAGTATTGATACAAGCGGGCTAGATATGTCGACACCAGGCAGTTATCAAGTTCACTTTAATGTCACTGACGCGGCGGGGAATAGCGCATTAACCCAAACCCGCACCGTCACAGTCATTCCACTTGTTAAAACATTTAGTGCAAGCCCAGGACTGGATGCGGGGTCATCATCGAACTCAACCAGTATGACTATATCCGATGACCGTCAGTTAGCTGACCTTAATGTTATGATTGATATATCGCATGGCCGACCAGGAGACCTGATCCTAACGCTCACAAGCCCTGCAGGCACATCTGTTGTAATTATGGACCGACCTGGAACAACCGGCGGCTGGTTCGATTTCGGTTGCGCCAACGATGATGTCGACGCAAC